>NZ_DAMDQC010000125.1:0-13011 GCF_032082325.1 Pantoea sp. CTOTU50773
TGGCATGTGAAAAATCAGATGCCTACTTTGTATTGCGTGACGGTGCGGCAGGGGTATTCCTGGCGGCCAACACCTTCCCAAAATCGCGTGAAACGCGTGCGCCGCTGGTGGAAGAGCTGCAACGTTTTGCTGACCGTCTGCCAGAGAAGCTGAAATACCTGGCGGAAGCGCCAGCGGCGGATCCGGAAGGCAATAAAACGTTAGTGCGTTTTAGCCGTAAAACTAAGCAGCAGTATGTTTCCTCCGAGAAGGAGGGCAAAGCGACTGGCTGGTCGATGTTCTATATCGACGGTAAGTGGCAGGAAGCGAAGAAGTAATTCCCCTCAAGGCCAGCATCTGCTGGCCTTTTCCTCATCCTTATAGCTAATCGTTCTACATTCTTTCTTTAACTGATATAGTGGTTATAGCTTTTTTTCGTTTCGCTGACACGCTTTCCCTCCTCAACCCTTAATCAAGGCGGAAACACGCCTGCAGGGAATGCCCCTCTGTCGCTACCGGGAAGATATAACTATGAAATTGCAGCAGTTGCGTTACATCGTTGAAGTGGTTAATCACAACCTCAACGTCTCCTCCACCGCTGAAGGTCTTTATACCTCGCAACCGGGTATCAGTAAGCAAGTGCGTATGCTGGAAGATGAACTCGGCGTGCAGATTTTTGCGCGTAGCGGGAAACATCTCACTCAGGTAACGCCTGCGGGTGAAGAGATCATCCGGATAGCACGTGAAGTGTTATCGAAGGTCGATGCGATTAAATCTGTCGCGGGTGAGCATACCTGGCCCGACAAAGGCTCGCTGTATGTGGCGACCACGCATACTCAGGCGCGTTATGCCTTGCCCGGTGTGATTAAAGGGTTTATCGAGCGTTACCCGCGCGTATCCCTGCATATGCACCAGGGCTCGCCGACGCAAATTGCTGAAGCCGTGTCGAAGGGCAATGCTGACTTTGCGATCGCGACCGAAGCGCTGCATCTGTACGACGACCTGATTATGTTGCCTTGCTATCACTGGAACCGCGCCATTGTCGTGACGCCAGACCATCCGCTAGCAGGCAAATCGAATGTGACGATTGAAGAGCTGGCTGATTTCCCGCTCGTGACCTACACCTTTGGCTTCACCGGCCGTTCAGAGCTGGATACCGCATTTAACCGTGCAGGATTAACGCCGCGTATTGTCTTTACGGCCACCGACGCTGATGTGATCAAAACGTATGTGCGTCTGGGCTTAGGGGTAGGGGTGATTGCCAGTATGGCAGTGGATCCGGTTTCCGATCCGGATTTGGTGCGAATCGAAGCATCAGAAATTTTTACCAATAGTACAACCAAAATTGGCTTTAGGCGCAGCACATTCCTGCGAAGCTATATGTATGATTTTATTCAACGTTTCGCACCGCATTTGACGCGTGATGTCGTGGATGCCGCGGTCGCATTACGTTCTAATGAAGATATCGAAGCGATGTTCCGCGATATCAAGTTACCTTTCAAATAATCCCCTAACTCATTATTTTCACGAGGTGTCCAGTGGGCATCTTGTGAAATTCTCTCTGGTTAGCGCCACAAGATTCTCAAAAAACTTCATTATTTTTTTGTAAATGAAACATCGATCACATGTTTTTTCATTGTTAGTCATTAAATGAGAAACAGTACACAAAATTGACGCTGCCGCTTTGCGGACCGCCAGGAATATTCCCATACTCCAGTTATCAACTGATGAGAAAGGCCTTTTCGTGGGGCTCTTTAAATTAAACTCAAATTTAGAATGGTACTAAATTTGTTTTAACCCAAATTTACAATGTATGTATTAGTTGAATAGCTTGATCAGTAATTAAATTTATCTCATCAATTGTTTGGGTTTTGATAAATAGTGTTAATCGTTGTGCTCAATAAAAATAACTGGATTTTCGGACTTAACAAGTTTAGGATTCGTCCTAAATCTTAATCGTTATCAACAATCGTTTTATTGAGAGTGATTATCAAAAACTATGAATACTAGACTGACTGTACAACAAGATTTTCGTACTAAAACTGCCAAGGTTGAGCGCTCTGGTAACGTGCGTCGCAAGGCTTGGTTGACCGTCTTCGCTGCTTCAGCACTGTTCTGGGTAGTGGTGGCATTGATGATCTGGCGTATGTGGGGTTAAGCCATGTGGGCAAATACACTCAGCCGTAAGTCTCCGGTTTCTGCGCGTCAGCCGAACACGTCAACGTGCAAAGCGAAAGAAGTCAAGAGCGCTGAACAGCCTGTGGCGATTCCTGCGTCGTGGGAACTGAGTGACAACCAGCGTAACTTTATCGAATCTTTCATGGATCCGAAGTCGAAATAACGCAGTCTGCGTTTTGTTCTATATATAGACATCTATTCCTCTCTTTACCGGATTATCCGGTGGGCATTTTAAAAGCCCGTCCTTTAACACTCAGCTCTAAAAAAACGGTGTCATCAGTACAACGCTGAAGACGGTGGATTTTTTTTGCCCGGAATACGGGAGGGAGCGACTCAATGAATACCACGACTTTTTCATGGTTTGGCGTTTATGCCTTTTCCATTGCATTTTGGGCTGCGGCCGTGTGGGCAATGATATAATCCAATAACTCAAATTGTACTGACTTTTATTAATGCCCCGACAAACGTCGGGGCATTTTTGTTTGTGCCTTTATGTGTCATTTCGTGTTGTTATCAAATCGTTAACGAAAATGTGGTCTATCTTTAAGCTAAACCTTGCGGTTATTGAGGTTTAAAAGAGAGGCCCATTAAAGGAGGAGCTATGTCGTTAACGTTACGGGAGCAAAGTCAGGATACGCTGGACGTTCGGGCAAAAAAATATCACTACTACAGTCTGCCTAAAGCCGCCCAGCAACTGGGCAATATCGATCGCTTACCCAAATCCATGAAGGTGTTGCTGGAAAACCTACTGCGCTGGCAGGATGGGGATTCGGTGACGGCTGAAGATATTCAGGCATTGGTTGGCTGGCAGAAAGATGCCCATGCCGATCGGGAAATTGCCTATCGCCCAGCACGCGTGTTGATGCAAGACTTTACCGGTGTGCCAGCGGTAGTGGATTTGGCGGCGATGCGTGAAGCGGTAAAACGCCTCGGCGGCGATGTGGCCAAAGTTAACCCCTTATCACCGGTCGATTTAGTAATTGACCACTCGGTGACCGTTGACCATTTTGGTGATGAAGATGCTTTCGAAGAAAACGTGCGTCTGGAGATGGAGCGCAACCACGAACGCTACGTTTTCCTGCGCTGGGGGCAAAAAGCGTTTAATCGTTTCCGCGTAGTGCCGCCCGGCACCGGTATCTGCCATCAGGTTAACCTGGAATACCTGGGGAAATCCGTCTGGCATGAAACGCTAGAAGGCAAAGAGGTCGCTTATCCTGATACCTTAGTCGGCACAGATTCCCATACCACGATGATCAACGCGTTGGGCGTATTAGGCTGGGGTGTTGGCGGTATTGAAGCCGAAGCCGCTATGTTAGGGCAACCCGTTTCTATGTTAATCCCCGACGTTGTCGGTTTCAAACTCACCGGCAAACTGCGTCCCGGCATCACCGCGACCGACTTAGTTTTAACTGTGACGCAAATGCTGCGCAAGCATGGTGTGGTGGGTAAGTTCGTGGAATTTTACGGTGATGGCCTGGCCGATTTGCCGTTGGCCGATCGCGCAACTATCGCCAATATGGCACCGGAATATGGTGCAACCTGCGGTTTCTTCCCCATCGATGAGATTACGCTGAGTTACATGACGCTGACCGGGCGCGATGCAGAACAAGTCGAGCTGGTTGAAGCTTATGCGAAGCAACAAGGGATGTGGCGAAATCCGGGCGACGAACCACGGTTTACCAGCTCACTGGCGCTGGATATGGCAGACGTTGAATCCAGTCTTGCCGGTCCAAAACGACCGCAGGATCGCGTCTCTTTAGGTGATGTACCCGCCGCCTTTGATGCCAGCAACGAACTTGAAGTTAATCATGCGCAGAAAGCGCACAAGACCGTCACGTATCGCGACAGCGAGACCGGCGATAGCTATCAGTTGGAAGATGGCGCGGTGGTCATTTCTGCTATTACCTCCTGTACTAATACGTCCAACCCCAGCGTCTTGATGGCCGCGGGCCTGCTGGCGAAAAATGCGGTTGAGCGTGGCTTGATGCGCAAACCCTGGGTGAAAGCCTCGCTGGCACCGGGATCAAAAGTGGTGTCGGATTATCTCGCGGTGGCTCAACTGACACCTTATCTGGATGAATTAGGTTTCAATTTGGTGGGATATGGTTGTACCACCTGCATCGGTAACTCGGGCCCATTGCCAGATGAAATTGAAAGCGCGATTAAAGAGGGCGATCTGACCGTCGGTGCTGTGCTGTCGGGTAACCGAAACTTCGAAGGGCGCATCCATCCGCTGGTGAAAACTAACTGGCTGGCGTCGCCACCGCTGGTGGTGGCTTATGCACTTGCCGGTAACATGAAACTCAACCTGCAGAACGATCCCATCGGGCAGGACCGGCAGGGCAAGGATGTCTTTCTGCAGGATATCTGGCCATCACCAGAAGAGATCGCCGCCGCAGTGCAGAAAGTGACCAGTGATATGTTCCATAAGGAATACGCCGAGGTCTTCGACGGTACGCCTGAGTGGCAGCAAATCAAAGTCAGTGAAGCCGCGACTTATGACTGGGATGAGGGATCGACATACATCCGCCTGTCGCCGTTCTTTGACGATATGGGCAAAACACCGGAGCCTGTCCAGGATATTAAAGGCGCGCGCATTCTGGCAATGCTGGGTGACTCTGTCACCACCGACCATATTTCGCCAGCGGGCAGCATCAAAGCGGAAAGTCCTGCTGGACGCTATTTGCTGTCGCATGGTGTTGAGCGCACCGATTTCAACTCCTACGGTTCGCGTCGTGGTAACCACGAAGTGATGATGCGCGGGACCTTTGCCAACATTCGTATTCGTAATGAAATGGTGCCGGGCGTGGAAGGGGGATACACCAAACACTTCCCCAGCAATGAACAGCTGGCGATCTACGATGCTGCCATGAAGTATCAGTCCGAAGGTGTGCCACTGGCAGTGGTCGCCGGGAAGGAGTATGGCTCAGGTTCCAGCCGCGACTGGGCTGCGAAAGGCCCACGTTTACAAGGTGTGCGCGTGGTTATTTCTGAGTCGTTCGAGCGTATCCATCGCTCTAACCTGATCGGCATGGGGATCCTGCCGCTGGAATTCCCTGCTGGCGTCACGCGCAAAACACTGGGATTAACCGGGGAGGAGTTTATTGATGTCGAAAACCTTTCCCAGTTGAAACCGGGTTGTACTGTGAATGTCACCCTGACGCGCGTCGATGGTAAAAAAGAGACGCTGGAAACCCGGTGTCGTATCGATACCGGCAATGAGCTGACCTATTACCAGAACGACGGCATATTGCATTATGTGATACGTAATATGCTGAACTAAAGAAAAAGCCGGGAGATTTCCCGGCTTTTTGCTTTCTGCGTTACGCTTTTGGCAGCAGATGACCCATTTTTTCCGCCTTGGTATCAAGGTAGTGGGCATTTTTGGGGTTGCGCCCGACCACTAATGGCACGCGCTCAACAATATTAATTCCCGCTTCGCTCAGAATCTCGACTTTGCGTGGATTGTTCGTCAGCAGGCGGACTTCATTGACGCCCAGCAGTTTAAACATATCGGCACACAGGGTGAAATCACGCTCATCAGCGGCAAATCCCAGTTGATGATTCGCTTCCACCGTATCGTACCCTTTATCCTGCAGGGCATAGGCGCGGATCTTGTTCAGCAGACCGATATTACGGCCTTCCTGACGGTGATATAACAGCACGCCACGACCTTCTTCAGCGATAGCGGTGAGCGCCGCTTCCAGCTGAAAACCACAGTCGCAGCGCAGGCTGAACAGTGCGTCACCGGTAAGACACTCGGAGTGAACGCGGGCCAGCACTGGATTGTGATCGCTAACATCACCGTAAACCAGCGCGACATGATCCTGGCCGGTTGCCAGTTCTTCAAAACCAACCATCAGGAAATCTCCCCATGGCGTGGGCAGTTTGGCTTCTGCTACCCGTTTAAGCTGCATGTGACTCTCCAGAACCTTCAGAGGATGCGCTATCATCATGACAACGCACGGGCCCGATTGGCCCGACAAAACTGACAATATTGTGCCACAACCTGTACCCGGGCCGTTAATCAGTCAGAGTTATTGTAGTGATAAAGCACAATTATCTAAGCTGCAACGGGTATGTTATTCTTTTTTCAGCTAAAGTTATGCCAGCCACGCGAATATCAGCGGATCTAAAAGGAAACGGATGTTAAAAATTGCGCAGCGCACCACCCTGGGAATGCTTTTGTTATTAATCATGCCAGTTGCTGTCTGGCTCTCTGGCTGGCAATGGCAGCCAGGTGAGAGTAGCGCGTTTTTACGGGTACTCTTTTGGATGACCGAAACCGTCACCAGCCCATGGGGCATTTTGACCAGCGTTATCCTCAGCGCCTGGGTTTTATGGTGCTTACGCTTCCGGCTTAAACCCGCCATTTTACTGATCCTCTTCATGAACGGCGCTATTCTTGCTGGCCAGTACACCAAATCTTTCATTAAAGAGCAGGTGCAGGAACCCCGTCCCTATGTGGTTTGGCTGGAGAAGAGTTACGGTATTGATGAAGGGGCGTTTTATCAGCAAAACCGTCAGGGGCGCAGTCAGTTGGTGTCGACTTTAGTGGCTAACGACACTCTGTTGCCGCAATGGCTAAAAAAACACTGGGCGTTTGAAACCGGCTTTGCCTTTCCTTCCGGACATACCATGTTTGCTGCCAGTTGGGCGCTGCTGGTGATTGGCTTACTCTGGCCAAGGCGCCACATCGTGACCGTGGTCGTGCTGTTTTCCTGGGCTACCATGGTCATGGGCAGTCGTTTACTGCTGGGTATGCATTGGCCGCGCGATTTGGTGGTGGCCACCCTGATTTCCTGGCTGCTGGTTACGGTTGCCACATGGCTGGCGCAGCGTTTTTGTGGCCCGCTTACGGTGCCGCGCGAAGAGCAGCAGGAGATTAAGCAGCGTGATGATGGATTGTAATTTCTGCGCGCGCCCCCATATGATTGATTGCGCTTACGGAAAATGCGCTAAGTGATGTGCTGATAAGCAGCATCGGCGGCACTTTTTTGGCATACTTCTACTGGATAACCTCACGACAGGACGCATTGTGAAATATTTGCTGATTTTTCTCGTGGTTTTGGTCATTTTTATCATCTCCGTCACGCTTGGAGCGCATAACGACCAAATCGTCACTTTTAACTATCTGCTGGCGCAGGGTGAATTCCGCATCTCCACATTGCTGGCGAGCCTGTTTGGTGCCGGATTCCTGCTTGGATGGGCAATTTGCGGTCTTTTCTGGTTGCGGATACGTGTTTCTCTCGCTCACGCGCAGCGCAAGCTGAAACGCATGCAGGCGCAGAACGAACAATCAACGGCTGTGACAAATTCTTCTACTGCTGGTCGTCGGGATTAAGTTTCGATGCTTGAATTGCTGTTTTTGCTTCTCCCTGTTGCTGCGGCGTATGGCTGGTATATGGGCCGTCGCAGTGCACATCAGGATAAGCAACAGGAAGCCAATCGTCTGTCACGTGAGTACGTTGCCGGCGTAAACTTCCTGCTTTCCAATCAACAGGACAAAGCTGTCGATCTCTTTCTGGATATGCTGAAGGAGGACAGCGGCACAGTTGAAGCTCACCTGACGCTCGGCAATCTGTTCCGTTCACGCGGCGAAGTTGATCGCGCCATTCGCATCCACCAATCCCTGATGGAAAGCGCTTCCCTGAGCTATGAACAGCGCCTGTTGGCTATCCAGCAACTGGGACGCGATTACATGGCCGCCGGGTTTTACGATCGCGCCGAGGACATGTTTAGCCAGCTTATTGATGAAACCGACTTCCGTATCGGTGCGCTGCAACAGCTGATACAGATTCATCAGGCAACCAGTGACTGGCAGAAAGCCATCGAAGTGGCGGAAAGATTGGTCAAGCTCGGCAAAGAGAAGCACAAGGGCGAAATTGCCCATTTCTACTGCGAGCTTGCGCTTCAGGCGTTGAGCAGTGACGATCTTGATCGCGCCATGAGCTTACTGAAAAAGGGTGAATCGGCCGATCACCAAAGCGCGCGCGTTTCCATTATGATGGGCCGCATCTTTATGGAGCAGGGCGAATACGCTAAAGCAACGGCCCGCCTGCAGCGCGTACTGGATCAAGATAAAGAGCTGGTGAGCGAAACCTTATCGATGCTCGAAACCTGCTATCAGCGACTGAATCAGCCTGAAGATTGGGCGCAATTTTTACAACGCTGCGTTGAGGAGAATACCGGCGCGGCCGCTGAACTTTACCTCTCTGATATCCTCGAACAGCAGCAGGGGCCTGAAGCGGCGCAGTTATACATTAATCGCCAGTTACAGCGCCATCCGACCATGCGCGTGTTCCATCGCTTGATGGATTTCCACCTGCATGAAGCAGAAGACGGTCGTGCCAAAGAGAGCCTGATGGTGCTGCGCGATATGGTGGGCGAACAGATTCGCACCAAACCACGCTACCGCTGCCAAAAGTGCGGATTTACCGCGCATGCGCTTTATTGGCATTGCCCATCCTGCCGCGCATGGTCTTCTGTGAAACCAATCCGCGGACTTGACGGCCAGTAACGGCCGTTTTTTTATTATAACCGCATGATAGTTACAACATACTATGATCTTGAATTCTTAGAGAGAGTCGTGGCACTGTGCAGCCTTCGGTCGATCATCGGTTTAAAGCGCGCTGTGAGATTGTCGGGAAGGGCATGCACGGGTAGAATGCTTTCCGTTTGTCCATTGCGCCCGCGGGTGCCTGCCTTTGAGGAAACGTTATGCCTGTAACCACTTCACCGATTCTGGTGGCGCTCGACTATCATAATCTCGACAGCGCACTGCAGTTTGTGGACCGCATTGACCCGAGCCAGTGCCGCCTGAAAGTCGGCAAAGAGATGTTTACGCTATTTGGCCCGTCACTGGTGAAAACACTGCAGTCGCGTGGTTTTGACGTTTTTCTCGATCTGAAGTTTCATGATATTCCGAATACAACCGCGCACGCGGTAGCCGCGGCTGCCGATCTCGGTGTGTGGATGGTTAATGTTCACGCCAGTGGCGGGGCGCGGATGATGAATGCGGCTCGTGAAGCGCTGCTGCCTTTTGGCAAAGATGCGCCATTGTTGATTGCGGTAACCGTATTAACCAGCATGGATGAAGACGATCTCAGAGGTCTCGGCATTACGCTTTCTCCCGCTCAGCAGGCGGAACGTCTGGCTCGCCTGACGCGTGAGTGTGGCCTGGATGGCGTGGTCTGTTCCGCTCAGGAAGCTGAGCACTTTAAACAGGTGTTAGGTCAGGATTTCGCACTGGTGACCCCAGGTATTCGTCCGGCAGGCAGTGATGCGGGCGATCAACGCCGTGTCATGACGCCACAGCAGGCAAAACTGGCTGGCGTGGATTACATGGTGATTGGGCGTCCGATCACCCAATCCAATGATCCGGCTGCAACGCTGCACAATATCCTGCAAAGTTTACAGGAGGCCTAATGGCTCAGGACAACCGACTGGTTTACTCCACTGAAACTGGCCGAATCGCACAGGAAGAAGAAAAAGCGCCGCGCCCGCAAGGGGACGGCATAGTGCGCATTCAACGCCAGACCAGCGGCCGTAAAGGCAAAGGCGTCTGCCTGATTACCGGTATCGATTTGGATGACGATGCGCTCAACAAGCTGGCAGTAGAACTGAAGAAAAAATGTGGTTGTGGTGGGTCACTCAAAGATGGCGTGATCGAGATTCAAGGCGATAAACGTGATCTCTTGAAAGCACTACTTGAAGCCAAAGGCATGAAGGTTAAATTAGCCGGTGGTTAATAAAAACGGGCCGCACACTGTGCGGCCCGTGATGCTGTAGATGCGCTGCGTAGCCTGAATCTTTATCGTTATTTAGAAACCTGATGGCCGATAATACCGCCAACGGCTGCACCACCCACTGTACCCAGTGCACTTCCGTTAGTCAGGACAGAACCACCGATTGCACCCGCCCCCGCCCCGATGGCGGTGTTACGGTCGCGTTTTGACCAGTTCGAACAACCACTCAAGGCAACAACCAGGGTGGCAGCTAATACCGCAACGGTCATACGTTTCATTGTTGTCGTCATCTCTTTCTCCTTGATTGTATGTACAGAGGCAACCTTGTAAGTATAGATGTTGCGCAACGAAGTACGTCATCCCTGCGTGTCATTCATTGTTCACTTTGATGCCCGCGTACAGCGCTTTAATGGGCGAATTAACCGGTGGAAACCGTACCGCTCCTGACTTTAGCCAGCTGAAGCAAAGCTAAATTCCTCCAGGATAGAAAATTCTTAATTTACGCCACACTTCTTCGGTCTCAGCGACTTTCCGCTGCTTTTACAGCGATTCGATCCATAACGTTTTCTCTGCTTGTTCAGCACAATTCAGCTATCACAGTTCGCAGGAGAAATAATCATGCTGGAATTGCTCAAGCAGCAGGTGCTGGAAGCCAACCTTGACGTACCGCGCTATAACCTGGTCACTTTCACCTGGAGCAACGTTAGAGCCATTGACCGCGACCATGGTCTGCTGGTGATCAAACCTTAGGGCGTGAAATACGAGAAAATGCAGCGTGACGATATGGTGGTGGTGGAGTTAGCCAGCGGCAAAGTGGTGGAAGGGGCGCTACGTCCGTCATCCGATACGGCCACCCATCGCGCGCTGTATCTTGCCTGGCCAGAGATTGGCGGCATTGTGCATCCTCACTCGCGCCACGCCACGATTTGGGCGCAGGCCGGACGCGACATTTTGGCTCTGGGTACAACACATGCGGATGATTTCTACGGCACCATTCCCTGTACGCGTGCGATGAAGCGTGAGGAGATACAGCAAGAGTATGAATGGAACACCGGGCAGGTGATTATCGAAAGCTTTGCGCAACGCCGCATTAAACCCGCCGACATTCCTGCTGCGCTGGTCAACTCGCACGGCCCCTTTGCCTGGGGTAAAGACGCGGATGCAGCTGTGCACAGTGCGGTGGTGCTGGAAGAAGTGGCTTACATGGCACTTCACACCGAACAACTGCGCAGCGAATTGCCTCCGATTTCGCAGAATTTACTCGATCTGCATTATCTGCGTAAGCATGGCAAGAATGCATGGTACGGGCAGAATTGAACATTGAAACTTCATTGAGGCGCCAGAGGGCGCCTTAATTTTTTGCTATTTAGCACTGGTATGGCGATGCATATCATAAAAAAGAAATGTCAAATCTATAAAAATAAAACACCGTTTCATTAATATCGATTCGATCACTTTTTCCCTGACTGCCAGTGGTTATCTTGCCTGCCATGCCATCCGGCGAACGATAACGTACCTCCTTCTGGCTCAGTAAAGGTGACACAACTATGCATATCAAACGTGCAATCGATAAGATTCCAGGCGGTATGATGTTAATCCCGCTGTTTTTGGGCGCGCTTTGCCACACGTTTTCACCCGGCGCAGGAAAATACTTTGGCTCTTTTACTAACGGCCTGATGACGGGCACTGTGCCGATTCTGGCGGTATGGTTTTTCTGCATGGGGGCATCGATCAAACTCAGCGCAACCGGAACCGTGCTGCGTAAATCCGGCACCCTGGTATTAACCAAAATCGCCGTTGCCTGGGTAGTGGCTGCCGTGGCATCCCGCATGATGCCGGAAAATGGCGTAGAAGTCGGTATGTTTGCTGGTTTATCCACGCTAGCTTTGGTTGCTGCGATGGACATGACCAATGGCGGCCTTTATGCCTCCATCATGCAGCAATACGGTTCAAAAGAAGAAGCAGGCGCGTTTGTGCTGATGTCGCTGGAATCGGGTCCGCTGATGACCATGGTGATCCTGGGGACCGCAGGCATTGCTTCGTTTGAGCCACACGTGTTTGTTGGCGCGGTGTTGCCCTTTATTGTCGGTTTCGCGCTTGGCAATCTTGACCCGGAATTGCGCGAATTCTTTGGCAAAGCCGTACATACCTTAATCCCGTTCTTTGCCTTCGCTTTGGGTAACACCATCGATTTGGCGGTGATCGCACAAACCGGTTTATTGGGCGTATTGCTCGGTGTTGCCGTCATCATCATCACCGGTATCCCACTCATTATTGCCGACCGATTAATTGGTGGTGGTGATGGCACGGCTGGGATCGCAGCATCCAGCACCGCAGGCGCGGCAGTGGCGACGCCGGTGCTGATTGCCGAGATGCTGCCACAGTTTAAACCGGTCGCTCCCGCAGCCACCGCACTGGTGGCGACATCCGTTATTGTGACTTCTGTATTAGTACCGATTATCACCGCCGTCTATTCAAAACGCGTTAAGCGTTTTCATGTGGCGGTAGGACAGCGCGCTGCCATCAAGTAAGCCTGCTTATCTTTCCCCGACCCCATGGTCGGGGATATCTCTGGATTTTACTTTATAAATCAATCTCTCATTTGGTCTGGCCTCACTCTGGATTACGCTGATGTTGCGTTTAACGCATCACATAACTAGAGGATGAGACTATGACAGTAATTAACCAACCAACTTGCAGATTGTTTACCGAAGTCGGACAAACCACCCAGCTGGCGGCCTACTATGAAGAGGGTCGACACACCATGTGGATGATGCTGCGTGCCCAACCGCGCCCCAGTTTCAACCACGAATTAATCGAGGAGATCATGAATCTGAGCTATGCCGCTCAGCGTTCGGGTTTGCCGATTGATTTTTGGGTGACGGGTTCGCTGGTGCCGCAGATGTTCAACGCCGGTGGCGATTTACGTTTCTTTGTAGAGTGCATTCGTAACAACCGTCGTGAAGCGCTGCGGGCCTATGCGCGTGCCTGCGTGGATTGCATCCATTCGGCAGCGCGGGGTTTTGATACCGGAGCGGTGACGCTGGCGATGATTGAAGGGAGTGCATTGGGTGGTGGCTTTGAAGCCGCGCTGGCCCATCACTTC
>NZ_DAMDQC010000126.1:0-12970 GCF_032082325.1 Pantoea sp. CTOTU50773
GCTTCCCCGATAGTGACGGTCGGGTGCCGGGTGCCGAGCTCTTTTTATTCGAACCTGATGAACTACAACGTATCGTCATGGCATCAGTCGGGCATTCGGCGCTGTTCGCCGCACGTTTTCGCGAATGTGCTGCCCGCGCCCTGCTATTACCACGCCGCAATCCCGGCAAACGTTCTCCTCTCTGGCAACAACGTTTACGCGCGAGCCAGTTGCTGGAAGTGGCGCGTCAGTTTACAGACTTCCCGATCCTGATTGAGACGGCACGCGAATGTTTGCAGGATGTATACGACCTACCCGCGCTGCATCACCTGATGGCGCGATTACATCAGGGTGATGTGCGGTTGACAGAAGTCACCACCGAAACGCCCTCGCCGTTTGCCGCACCGCTGCTGTTTGGCTACGTCGCCGAGTTCATGTATGCCAGTGATGCACCGCAGGCTGAACGACGCGCTTCAATGCTGGCGCTCGACAGCAATCTGCTGAGTGATCTCCTGGGTCAGGCGGAGATGCGTGAGTTACTGGAACCCGCCGTGATTGCACGTGTTGAACAGGAGTTACAGCGCTGCGTGGCTGAGTATCAGGCGCGCACTATTGAGGCTCTGGTGGATATGCTGCGCGAACTGGGTCCGTTATCAACCGAAGAACTTGTTGCACGCTTCAATGGCGATGAGCCCCTTGAGCCCGGCTTACACGCGCTGCAACAGGCGCAGCGGATCGTCAGTGTGAAAATCGCGGGTATCGCACGCTGGGCAGTGGCTGAAGATGCGGTACGTCTGCACGATGCGCTGGGTTGCGTGTTGCCGACAGGCCTCCCGGCTGCACTGCTCGAACCGGTCGTCCGACCATTGCAGGATCTATTGGGGCGCTACGCCCGCACCCACGCCGTGTTTACCAGTTTGCAAGTGGCTCAACGCTTTGGCCTCGGTCGCGCCGTTGTGGATGAAGCTTTGGATGAGCTTCGCCAGCAAAATAAATTACTTAAAGGCGATTTTCTCGCTTCAGGATCTGATGAGTCCACGCAGTGGGCAGCAGAAAGCGTCTTTCGCCGCTTACGTGTGCGATCGTTACAGTCCGCGCGCGACGCCACTCAACCGGTTGCACCAGCCGCCTATGTGACGTTTCTGCTTGAGCGTCAGGGGCTGTTGAGTGATGCAAACGCGCGACAGCCACAAGGCGCTTTCTCCGGTCTGAATGGCGTAATGAGAGTCGTTGAACAACTGGCAGGCGTGGTGCTGCCGGTATCACTGTGGGAATCGCAAATCTTCCCTGCACGCATTCGGGATTATCAGCCAGCCATGCTGGATGAATTGCTCTCATCGGGAGAGGTCATTTGGGTTGGTCATCCCTCATCAAACATGCAGGACGGCTTGGTTTCCCTGCATTTAAGTGAATTCGCCAGCGAAACCTTGCCTGCACTGGATAACAAAGTGACATTGTCACCCATTGAGTCATCTTTACTGGCGTTGATGCAGGATGGCGCGGGTTGGTTCGTCAAACAACTGATCCCGCGCATAACCGAAATCCGGGACAACGGAGAAATAATCGATCCGACGGAGATTTATCAGGCTCTTTGGCAACTAGCCTGGCGCGGCGTCCTCACCATTGATACCTGGTCGGCGTTGCGTAATCTCAGCCAAATGACCATCACACCCAAACCACGCCCTGTTCGTGCACGTCACGGACGGCACAGTCGATCCAGTTTTAGCGCCAGTCGCCCGGTCGAATCACGACTCTTACTTCACGCTATGGCTGGTCGCTGGTCGTTGATTCCTCGCCAGCCGATTGCGGACACCGAACGCGCGCTGTCAATGGCAGAAAATATGCTGGATCGATTTGGTGTCATCACGCGTGGTGCCGCAATCGCCGAACAGATTCCCGGCGGCTTTCCGGCGTTGCAACCGGTGTTGCGCGGGATGGAAGATGCCGGGCGACTGTTGCGTGGGCGTTTTATTGCAGGCATGGGCGCGGCACAGTTTGCCGATAACCCTGCTATCGATCGTCTGCGTCAACTCGACGCTGGCAAGTCAGTGCGACATCCCCCTGTCGTATTATCCGCAGTTGACCCCGCGAACCCCTTCGGTTTAACACTACCATGGCCGCTCAGCCTCACAGGAGCCAAACCCACGCGCCGTGCGGGTGCTTTTACGGTCATCGCCAGTGGTCGTGTCCTGCTTTACCTTCCCCCTGGAGGTAAAGAGCTGATGACCTTTGATGCGCAGGATGGCGACGAAGATCTTCATGCCGCACTGGTTGCGCTGGGCCAGGCGTTAAGCCGCGAAAAGCATCTTAATTTCACGCTGGAACGGGTTAACGATCGACCCGTCGGACAATCCAACCTGCTCGCAGCGTTGAAAGAGGCGGGTTTCTCACGTGTCCCCAAAGGTTACAGTTGGTACGGTTAATAAGCGCGCTGACGATAATCCTGCAGTTGCACTCTTTCCAACTGGCGCGGCGTGGCAATGGGCCACGCTTGCTCAGGAAACAGGTAAAGACGAATGCTAAACAGATGAAACAGCGGTGTGAGTAACCCGTCATCCTGCTTTGCCAGCCGCTCCAGCAGCAGCAACAGCCAGTCGAGTTCGTCCAGCAAATCCTGGTGTGGTCGTGTTTGCAGCGATTTCAGACGCCGTTTCAGAAACAAGGCAAGCTCGTGAAACATCTGTCCACTGTCCAGCTGATGTTTTGCCAGCAGATCTTTGTGTCGCGCGTAGTAATCAAAGCTGTTCACGCCCAGCCACACCTCCGTTAACAACATCCCGGCGGTCGACATATCCGGCTGTGGATCGAGTCGTAAACGTGGTAACACCACGTTGACCTTATCCAGCATCAAACTGATGAAACGCTGTCTGCCCAGCAGCGATGAACCGGTACGTTCAAGTTCCTTGATAAAGCGTAATAGCTCACGTAACCCCTGACGAACCGCACGACGCGCCGTCCATGAAGGCCGTTTATTACGCATCAATACAGTCATAATGACGGCAAATAGCACGCCAGCCAACGAAGCAATCGCGTTGTTAATCAACAACACCAGATCGGGCTTAAGATGATGGCCTAAACCAATAAAGCCGGGAATCTGGATAGCCACGCTGATGCCAATCATATTGGTTGAGGGGCGTGCAATCATCAGGCCGAGTATCAGCAAGCCCGGCACCAGACAAATAATCAACGCTTCAAATGAGGTGGCCTGCGGTAACAGCAACGCCACATAAATCACGCTGATGAAGATGGCCACAATTACACCGCGCACAAACAATTTCATTGAGGTCAGTGGCGTATCCATACTGGCAAAGAGCGAGCTCAGGATGGCAGCCATTACGGGTGCTGAGGCACCGTCGTGCCAACCCGTGCCAATCCACAGTAAACAGGAACCAAAAATCGCGCAGAATGCGGTTAAGGCCGACAGCCTGATCAACCCTTTGTCATAGAAACGATGGGTACGTTTGCCGCGTGCGGGTGTGGTGTCACCCGAGAGATCGCTGACCAACCCGCCGACGCTTTGATAAGCGCCCGCAATGCGGACAAAGTCCGCCATGCGCTCCAGCAAACCGGTAAACAGCAGGCAGTGTTCAATCGGTAGCTCCCCGCTACGCCAGGCCTGGTTGATATCACTCTGACAACGGCTTAATTCCAGCTGGATACCGCTGGTTTCACCCACGGCTTCGCCATCGTTGAGCCAATGCAAAAACAGGCGGAATGCTACCGCGACGTTGTCCGGGAAGGTAATCTGCAATGCCGATAATCGCTGCAGGCGTAGTTCAATCGCAGTGAGCGTGGGGATTAAATAAGAGAGATGTTGATACTGCACGCTGACCAGACGAATCAAACGGCGCGCGGCATCACCCTCGTAAACACAGTGCGTGATCAAAATTTCCACTTGCTGCGGATTGGTCGCCATACGCGTCAGTATTTCATCGCGTTCGGGAGACTTATCCCCCGGAATACCGGACAGCAAATCGTGGCAAAGTTTGCGCGCATTCAAATACCACTGGCTGACACTCTGTTCCAGCAAACTACGCATCGAGACCGGAAACAATAGCGCATGTACCAGGCTGCTACACACAGTGCCAACAGCGATCTCTTCAATGCGGGATAACACGGTATTGGTGATAGACAGCGGCGTCATCACCTCAGGAAATCCCATGATGGCAGCGCTGTAACCTGCCAGCATGAATACATAGCTTTTTGGCGTGCGATCGTGCAGGGAAAGGTACAGGCACACACTCACCCACAGTGAGATAATGAAGCTAAAAAGTAAGGGGTGTTCAACAGTGACGGGAAAAACAAAGAAGATAAACACGCCGCCTAACAAGGTGCCGAGCATGCGAAACAGTGATTTCGAAATGGTGGACGCAGAGTAAAGCTGAGAGGCAATGAAAACCGTGGTAATGGCCCAGGCGGGTTTATCCAGGTTGAGTTCCAGTGAGAAGTACAATGCCAAAAAGGCAGCCAGACAGGTTTTTACAGCAAAAAAAACGGCGTTTTTTGAAAACCACTGCATGACAGTATTGAGACCAGACGGCACTAAGTGCGGCGTATCCTGCCAGAATATTCAATCTACTCACGGCGATAAATATGTCAGGTTGTTACAGCATCAAAATTGGTGATATTGGCAGGCAATCAATATCAGGGTAATTATTAAGGGTTACTAATGGACTAAATGCAAATTCAGCTTCTATTTACAGAATCTCTCTGATTTATAAGCCTATTGCTTCACAACCTGTCATCAGTCGTATAAATGTGTCCTGGATCACACTTTTCTAAACAACCTCAATGATTACAACGGCTCCATAAAAACATTTCGCGCAATCTGGCGCAGAGCATTGCGCCAGATCATCGCAAGGGGGACTCAGTCACTTAGCACCGTTACCCAGTTCGCATCTTTACCAGCAGGCGCTTCACCCACACGCTTTAACGAACCACTTTTGGCATCAATGGCGTAGCTGCCTGTCACTGCGCTTTTTTCACCGCTGGCGATCAGCCATTTGCCGTCCGGTGTTATGGCAATACTGCGCGGCTGCTTCTCTACTGGCCAACTACCTATCAGCGTCAGTTTGCCACTGTGTTGATCAACGCGGTATCCGCTCACTGTGCTGCTGGTGCGTTCGGTCACAAACAGGAAATGACCGTTTGGCGTCAGATGAATATCGGCTGACCAGTTGCGTGGCGTGGTATCGCTGTAACCTGCCGGTCGCTCACGTCCATGCTGCAACTTATACTCTGTGGCTACGGCGTTGGGGGTTTCGCTGACTTTGACCAGTTCGCCACTCGGCTCGCGACGGAACTGGGTGATGATGCCGCCCATCTCACCGACGTTATACAGAAAGCGTTGATCCGGTGATAACACCGAATGACGCGGGCCATTTTCGTCGGCGGTTTTGACATAACCGTTGCCCAGCGCGCTGAGTTCCCCCTCCTCGCTCAGCTTCAACTGCAATACGCGGTCAGTACCGAGATTGCCGACGTAGGCGGTTTTACCGGCATTATCAACAATCACCGAATGTGCCGCATGGCCAGTCTTGTAGCTGCCCACCGGCGGTGCTATCACCTTGCCATCTTTGGCTAGCCGATAGACATGCACCACATCGCCATCGTAGGAGGCGCCCAGCAGGAATCGCCCCTGTTTATCGGTGCTGATATAGGGATAACTGGCCATGGCAGGCACTGCAATCCTCTGATTAAGGTCGCCCGTCGCGCGATCGATGTGCCAGCTCACCAGTTGCAGTGGTTTACTGCGAATGGCCGCGTATAAATGCTGGTGGTCAGCACTCAACGCCAGCGGCATCACTTTTCCGCCTGCCTGAGTGCGCCCCATCAACTGCAATGCGCCGGTTTGTTCGTTCAGCGTGTAGCGGGCGATGGTGCCATCATCCGCTTCTGATACGTAGACAAAAGTTTTTGCCAGCAATGGTGCGCTGAGCGCCATCGCCGTAAGTAATGTGGCTATGTGAAAGGTTTTCTTCATTTAATGTCCTCAGCGAACCAGAGCCGGACGTTTTGCGTCAAAACGCCAGTTATCAATCAAAAACTGCATGCCCAATGCATCGTTGCGGTTCTTATCGGGCAGTGCGTTATAGAGCGCATGCGCCTGCTCGACGCGTTCCATATTCAGTTCAATGCCCAAACCTGGCCCCGGCGGCAGCTCCAGATAACCATCACGAATTTGCGGTGGCTGGTGGCTGAGTGGCTGGCCATCCTGCCATATCCAGTGCGTATCGAAGGCGGTCTGACGATTGCCAGGTGCTGCAGCACCAAGATGGGCCACCATCGCCAGTGAAACATCAAAGTGATTATTGGAGTGGCAACCGGTGGTAAGGCCCCATTCGTTACACAGTTGCGCGACGACGTTGGCGTTGCGCATTGTCCAGAAATGGGGATCGGCGAGCGGGATGTCGATGGCGTTGAGCTGCAGAGCGTGCTGCAGCTGCCGCCAGTCATTGGCGATCATATTAGTGGCCACCGGCACGCCAGTGGCGCGACGGAACTCGGCCAGGGTCTCGCGCCCGGAATATCCCTGCTCTGCGCCACAAGGATCTTCCAGGTATGGCACCTTACCTGCCAGCTGTTTACCAAAGCGAATCGCTTCATCCAGCGACCAACTGGCATTCGGATCCACGGTGACGCGAGATTGTGGAAACCGCGACAGCAAGGCTTCCACGGTTTCGACTTCCTGCTCGCCATGCAAGACGCCGCCTTTTAGCTTGAAGTCCCGAAAACCGTATTGTTCTACTGCGGCTTCTGCGAGCCGTACCACTGCTGCACTGTCCATTGCCGGTTGATGACGTAACCGGAACCAGCCATCCGCTTCGTCATCACCCGAACGGTAGTGCATGTTCGTGCGTTGACGATCGGCGATATAAAACAGATAGCCCAACACCGGAATACGCTCTCGTTGCTTACCGCTGGCGAGCAGATCCGCTACCGGTAAATCGAGGAATTTACCCTGCAAATCGAGCAACGCAGCCTCAATAGCCGCCGCCGCGTTGTAAAACTTCTCTGGATTCATCTGCGGAATATGAATGTCATTGGTGTGCGAGGTGTGTTGCTGCCGCGCGTCGCTGGCGAACAGTTGGCTCAACGTGGCGTTAGCACGCATCAGTGAGCTACCGATAATCAGCGGGCGAAAATGTTCCAGCAGTTGCAAAGTTGAAGCGTGGCACGGCGTTTCCCCCACGCCGCTGTTGCCTGCTGAATCGGTAAGGATCACCAGAATGCGCGTGAAACAGCAGTTATGCGCCCCGCCGATGTTCAGCAGCATGCTGTCGTATCCGGCAACCGGAACGATACGCATCGATTTAATGACTGGTGTGTCGGACATGGTTTCTCTCCGTGTGACCGAATGCAGGGGGAACAGGTTTGCGTCGCAGCAGCAGCCAGACACCGGTGATTACCGACACGCTGGTCAGCGCATACAGCCCGCCGGTGGTGCTGCCGGTATGAAGTTCAAGATAGCCAAACACGGTGGGTGCAAAGAACCCGCCGAGGTTGCCGATGGAGTTGATGAGAGCAATACCAGGCGCGGCGATTGAAGCAGGTAATTCGCTTTGCGGCATTGGCCAGAAGAATGCCGCGCTGACTTTCGAGCCAATGCAAGCGACGATCATCGCGACAAAGCCAAACCAGGGTGTGCCGGTGGTGGCCATAAAGGTGCCGCACGCGGCAATCAGCATCGCAAGCCCCAGCCCTTTATCCAGCTTATCGCGGTAGCGGTCGGTGGTTTTACCCAGCAGGAACAAGGCAACAATGGCACATAACCACGGAACGGCGGTCAGCAAACCTATTTCAAAGCTGTTGTAACCCTGAATACGCTGGATGATTTGCGGCAGCCAGAAGACCAGGGTGTAACCGGTCATGGTCATGGTGAAAAAAATCAGACAATAGAACAGTAAGCTGCGATCGCGCAATAAACCCCAGCGGCCGTGCTCTTTAGCATGTACGTCACGAGCGGCATCCTCTAACGCTAACTGTGCTTGCAACGCACGTTGCTCTGCTGGGTTAAGCCATTTGGCATCCTGCGGTTTAGAGACCAGCACTAGCGCGGCCAGCAAACCAATCACAATCGATCCGCCCCCTTCCAGGAACATCACCCATTTCCACCCGGCTAGCCCGTTCACCTCATGCAGCATCAGAATGGCGCCAGTTAAGGGGCCGGAAAACAGAAAGGCGCTGGCGGTGGCACTCAGCACCATCGCGGTGGCACGACCGCGCCATGCGTTCGGCACCCATTGGCGAAAGTAGAATAAGACGCCAGGGAAAAATCCCGCCTCTGCCACACCCAACAAGAAGCGCAGGACATAGAAATGCAGCGGCGTGCTCACAAAACCGGTTAACACCACCACGATGCCCCAGGTAATCATGATGCGCGTCAGCCATACGCGTGCCCCGAGTTTTTTCAGCATCATATTGCTGGGCACTTCGAACAGCGCGTAACCAATAAAGAACAATCCTGCGCCCAGACCAAAGGCTGCGGCACTGATCCCCGCATCCGTCTGTAATTCGGCTTTGACGAATCCAATGTTGGCTCGGTCAATCTGGTTAACAATCAGCATCAGCGCCAGCATCGGGATGATGCGACGGAAAAACTTAGCGATTGCGGAGGCGATATGCGCGTCGTGATCTGCTGCTAAATCATAAGATTGTTGAACCGTCATGCGTCACCTATTGGGTTAATTGCACCGCTATAGGTATACGCAGTCGATTAAAGAGCAGTTATGTGAGAATGCCCGAGACCGTTTGTGCAGATGTTGAAGGGGCTTTTATGTTCAATGCGTTAGCGGTTTTCCCAGCGTAAAGTTTTGTGTGGGTTTGTGCGCTGGCTCACTGGGAAGATAGATACCTCCCAGCGCTATTAGAGCAATGAGTCAGTTTTTCGTTTTTTAGGTCGTTTGACGTCAGTGGTTAAAAATACATTGTTAGTCGCCACGCTGCGAGTCAGAGACTGGGCGATTGATTCCTTAAGCGCAGGGAAATCATCGAAAATCGGGTTGTTATTTATTTGGTCACTTATGATATCTGCGAATTGCTCAATGATATCAGCAGGCTTGATGATTTTAAGCTCACGCGCAAACTTCAGCAGATTATCTCGATTGGGGAATAGTTTGCTTTTATTTAATTTAAGCGCCAACTCTTTATCAGTAGTTGGATAAATGTCTGTATTGACCACGTCATAGAGTGGGGATAACTTGGGTGATCCATTATTTTCACTTGCATACAGTAATGAAAAATTCTTCAAATGCGCGTCACCGTTGCCTACCATGCAGCTAAAAAGAACATAGCGCCAATACAACTCAACCTGGGACTGATCGCGCGTAAATAAACTCACAATTTTCCCACCGGTTTCATAAGAACCACTGTATTTATGGTCTGATGTTTTCCCTGATAGCACACAGAAGTCCTCCATTGCCAGACGTCTATTATGCTGAATATCAAAGCGTTCCATAATAAAAAGTTCTTTATTATCAGAAAGCCAAAAATCGGCAACTGGCAAGCCACAAAGCTTCGCCAGGGACATACAGATAAATTCATTTTCCGCTAATCGTGGGTACTCTTCATCACCCGTTTTCGCTATAAGATTTGGGTACAACACGGTACCACGATTCTCAGTGCTGATCATTACCTTAGGCTGCACACCCGAAATGGAGGTTTGTAGCAGGTATTTATTTAGCAAATATTGAAAAGCGCTTTCTTTATGATCCCAGCGAAGCAAATCATCCAGTTTTTCCGGTGAAGGCCGCGGAAAATCGATCTCACTTTTATACGATAATGCGCCTATTCCAGTGTCCTGCTGTAATGCGAGGAAAAGCATATCACTCACGTTCCCCACATAACGGCGTAAACGTTCAGCGATGTGGTAGCGAACATAGCCTTCAGGTATGTTCATCTCAAAAATATTAAATAATCGACTACCGTTATAACTGATCCGATTTTCCGCCAACATGGTAAGCGATACGGGGCGTGCCATTTCAGAGAAATAACTGAAATTGTAACTCCCCCGTTCATGCAACAATCTTCCGCTGTACTCACCCCCGCTAAACACGTCAATGTAACGCAGTGGCTTTGCCAATTGGTTGAAATCAGTCATCGTTAAACAATTCCTCCAGTTCATCCAGTTGCGGTATGCCCGCAGACTGCACGGAAAGTTTTAGTTCGAGCGTATTGAGATACAACGTCAATACTTTGAGTGACCCAGAATAAAGGCCGTTCTCAATCTGCGAGATCACGGTGCGGTGAACACCCGAATGCAAGGCTGCTTTGGCTTGCGTCCACCTTTTCGCTTTACGTTTTTCCTGGCACTTTCTGCCGATATCTTGCATGCCTGACAGCATACGCCTCCAAATGTTGTTATATAGCAACATATATGTAAAAAACACCTAATTGTTATTATATAGCAACATTTCAAAATTGCGACAAACTCTTAAATAGGTTTCTACTACACTTGCCTGATTCAAATGAGTAAAGAGGTTTACATGACGCAATCCCCTGACAGCAATCAAGCCTGGCTATTGGCATCGCGCCCCGATGGCGAACCGGTTAAAGAGAATTTCCGGCTTGTTGAACAACCTATTCCCTCCATCAAAACAGGTGAAATGCTGCTCCGCACGGTTTACCTCTCACTGGATCCTTATATGCGCGGGCGCATGGATGACAGTAAATCCTATGCGCCTCCGGCACAACTTGATCAGCCAATGGTCGGCGGTACAGTTTCACAGGTGGTTGAATCGCAGCATCCCGATTATAAAACCGGTGACTGGGTACTGGCAGGCAGCGGATGGCAACGTTATGCCGTCTCGGATGGCACTGGCGTAGCGAAAATCGGCGATCTGCCCCACCCATCCTGGGCGCTGGGCATTCTGGGGATGCCCGGCTTCACCGCTTACATGGGCCTGATGGACATTGGGCAGCCAAAAGCAGGCGAAACCCTGGTGGTCGCCGCCGCGACGGGCCCGGTGGGAGCCACCGTCGGGCAACTGGGTAAGCTCAAAGGCTGTCATGTGGTTGGCGTTGCCGGTGGTGAAGAGAAATGCCGCTACGCGATTGAAAAACTCGGGTTCTCAGCCTGTCTCGATCACCATCGCGAGGATTTTGCTGAACAGTTGGCGAACGCCTGCCCGGACGGGATCGATATCTATTTCGAGAACGTTGGTGGCAAAGTGTTTGATGCCGTGTTCCCGCTGTTGAACACCGCCGCTCGCGTACCGGTTTGTGGACTGGTCTCAACCTATAACAGTGGCAAAACCCTACCCGCTGGTCCTGACCGTACGCCACAAATCCTGAGTGGGATATTGAAGCGCCGAATCCGTATGCAGGGGTTTATTATTTTCCAGGATTACGGTGATCGATATCCGGAATTTCTGCAGGCGATGACGCCATTGGTTGAACAGCAGAAAATTCACTATCGTGAACACATGATCGATGGATTAGAAAATGCACCACAGGCGTTCTTCGATATGTTGAAGGGTAATAACTTTGGTAAAACCGTGGTCAAAGTGGCTGAAGAAGAGTGATAAGGGCCGGTTATTCTTAACATTAAATAACCGGCTAAATAGCAGCGTTATCTCTGTTTGGCCTGCGGCAGCAAGAGTTCCGTCAAAATTTTATTACGCTGTTTTTTGGTCAGCCAAAACATGCGTGGAACCCACGCCGGACGCGGCTGCGCGGCATAGAAATGCTGCATTTCATCTAACCAGGTTGCGTTGTTCATTGTTCCCTCCTTTGTTAAAAAAAGTATGAAGGGAAAAAACCGGAACAAATAGTGAGAGGATTATAAAATTTGTTCCGGGTTTAAACAGTCATGGCAAATCCAGGGAAAATTTAACGCCCTTTCTTTTTACGACCAGGTTGAGCAAAGCGCTGACGTCCTGCTGGTTTGGCCGCAGCTTTCTCTGGAATCTTTGCACCGTTCGATGCGACTTTTTTCGCCGCTGCTGCCGGTTTCTTTTTCGCCTGGCTTTGCTGCGTTTTTTTGTCTTCGGATGAAGAATCCTCGATCAAGTTAAACAACTCAATCAATTCGTCATCAGTAAAATCACGCCCTTCGCCCAGCGGGATGCCTTTCAGACTGACATTCATGATACGCGTACGTTCAAGCTTGGTGACTTCGAAGCCAAAATGCTTGGTCATTCGGCGAATCTGGCGGTTAAGACCCTGAACCAGGATGATACGAAACACAAAGGTCGACTCTTTCTTCACTTTGCATTTTTTGGTCACAGTACCCAGCATCGGCACACCCGCCGCCATCCCGGCAATAAACTCGTCGGTGATGGCCTTATCTACGGTCACCACGTACTCTTTCTCGTGGTTGTTACCGGCGCGCAGGATCTTATTGACCAGGTCACCGTGGTTGGTGAGGAAAATCAGACCCTGTGAGTCTTTATCCAGACGGCCGATCGGGAACACGCGTTTACTGTGGTTAACAAAATCACCGATGTTATCACGTTCACCCTCTTCCATAGTGGTAATAATGCCCACCGGCTTGTTGAGCGCAATCAGCACTAAATCTTCTTCGTTACGCGGCTCGATCAACTGTCCATTCACTTTCACTTCATCCCCGGCAAAGACCTGTGCGCCAACGGTCGCGCGCTTGCCGTTAATAAAAACGTTACCTTGCTCTATGTAACGATCGGCATCACGTCGTGAGCAGATTCCGCTCTCGCTAATGTATTTGTTCAGGCGCGTGGATGAGTTGGGCAGCATGGTTCCTCCGAAAAAAACGGACTATACAACAACCTTAGACATTGTGTAAGACACGGTTAAACATCATTGTTCCAGCTTGTAACCTCATCACCGTTTGGTAACAGCACACTAACATTGTGGTTGTTCCTCAGGAATCGATCATCGACAATCGCCATCCATCGCGTTTTCTTATGACAGAGTATGACCTTCTTGACACACCACCGTCGCGCCAGCTGGATAACATCGCTGCGGACTCTCCTTGCCCGTCTTTCGCCGCATCCGTTACCGGTCGCCAAAAAAC
>NZ_DAMDQC010000127.1:0-12844 GCF_032082325.1 Pantoea sp. CTOTU50773
AATCCTGCGAGTGCCCACACAGATTGTCTGATAAATTGTTAAAGAGCAGTGCCGCGATTTCTCAAGCGGCGCGGGATGCGTATATTACGCTTTCCGCATTCTCAGTCAAGCATTTATTTTTGCTTTTCTGAAGGTTGCCTTGAAGACCACCTCCTGAACACTTCGCTTCGTAAGCCGTTGTTCCGTGTCAGTGGAGGCGCAGTATAGGGATTTCTTTTTGGCTGACAAGCGCTAAATGCAAATTAAATTCTGAGTGTTGTTTTTTTCGTCGAAACCCCACTAAATCGCCAGTTTTTCCAGCAATGGAAAGCCATAACGCCGTAGAACCGGTGATAATTGCACCGCCTCCTCATCCATAAGCGTGCAGAACGCCATATTCTGACCAGAAGAAACGGCGTGCGGCGCTTCATGTTCTAATAACCATACTGTGCGGCGTGCAATGGCTGCACCAGAATCCACTAGCCGCGTGCCTTCAGGCAGTACCATTTGCAGCTCGTCACGCAATAGAGGAAAGTGCGTACATCCCAGGACGACAGTGTCAGGTGGCTCTTTCATACGAAGCCAGGGTTGCACAGCATGGCGCACATCAGAGAGTTCCACCCCTTCACCATGCAGTTTCGCTTCCGCCAGCTCTACCAGTTCAGCAGAACCCAACATTTCGATTTTGCACTCGCGCGCAAACTGCGCCACCAGCTCATGAGTATAAGGACGTTTTACCGTGCCGCGCGTTGCCAGTAATCCCACGACACCATTACGCGTGAGACGCGCAGCAGGTTTAATCGCCGGCACAACACCGACAACAGGAAACTCGAATCGCTCACGCAGTGTAGGTAAAGAAACGGTGCTGGCCGAGTTACAGGCAATGATGACTAATGCCAGCGGGAAGCGTTTTGTAATCGCCTCAACCACAGCAACCACACGCTCGACAATAAAGTCTTCGGTTTTTTCACCGTAAGGGAAACCTTCATTATCGAAGGCATATAAATAGTGAAGATCCGGCAATAACTGCCGGACCTCATCATAGACGGAGAGCCCACCGACGCCGGAGTCAAACACCAGCACGGTGGGACGCGGATCAGAAGCTGTAGCTGGCGCTGAGGTAATACTCCGTTCCTGGAGTTGGATAGCCATACACTGTCTCGTAGTCTTTATCGAACAGGTTGGCAATTCTACCACGAACGGTGAGTTGTGATGTGACCGGATACGAGACTGCGAGATCCCACAAGCTCACACCGCCCAATTTCACGCGCTGCGGCGTGTAAGAGTGGTTGTAATCGTTATCGTAACGATCGCCAAGATAGTGATAGGTCACAGACCAGTCAAAATCGTAGATTGTCCAGTCGAGTTGGTATTTCACCTGCTGCTTAGCACGGCGTACTAGCTGCTGATTAGTCTCTGCATCACGCGCATCAACATAATCGTATGAGATTTGATGGCTGAGCGGGCCAGTATCGAAGGATGCTGTGGCTTCCACCCCTTTGATGCGTGCTTTATCGATGTTGTAATAAACGTAAGTGCTTGGGTCGCTATCAATCAGATTGTCGATATCATTGCGGTAGCCGGATACACGCCAGTTTACCGGGCCCGTCAGCCCCTCAAAGCCCCCTTCCCACTGCTTGCTCTTTTCAGGCTTGAGATCCGGGTTACCATACGTCTGGCTGTAAAGCTGTCCTAAATTCGGCGATTTGAATGCCGTACCGTAAGAAGCGAAAACACGGTAGCCGTCAACAAACTCCCACGCGGCACTGCTCTGCCAGGTGTTGTGCCAGCCAAACGCATCATTGTCGTCGCCACGCACCGCCCCTTCCAGCGTTACGCTACCGAATTGCTGCTGCGCAGTAGCATAAATCCCAGTATTACGTTGTTCCTGACCTTCAATAGTGGAGTTAGTACCCGGTTCTGAAGTCTGTTTCTGCCAGTCCACGCCCCCGCTGATCGCACCATGTCCGACCTGCACAGTGTTACCCCACTGCAGGTTGTACTGCTGCACATCATTTAATGAGGCGGTCGCATCGTATTTACCGAGTTGCGGGCTGTAGTTGTAATCTTTGGTATGGCTGTAGCTGGCGATTAACTGGGATGAGTAGATACCCTGATTGAAGCGCAGACCGGTATCCCAGGTTTGGCTGTAAAGCTGGCGAGTATCGACAAAGGTGTTCGGCTCTACATAAGTAGGGTAACCATCGTAAGCCGTTCGGTTGTCGAAACCATAGCCACGCACGAAACCGCTGAATTCATCGTTAAATTGATGCTCCAACGATCCATACAAGGTTTTGCTCATAAAGCCGTCACGGTCTTTCTGCGCGGGATCGCCGTAAACGTCAGGCAAGTTGGCCACCACGTCGTAACCCTTGGTGTAGGTATAATTACCCGCCATGGTGAGTTTGGTGGCATCGCCCAGCATTTGCTGCGTGGAACCATCATAACTTTGGTAGCCATTGGAACCGACACCCGCCGTCAACGTGGTACCTGCTTTATCACGGCCGGTAATAATGTTCACCACCCCACCAATCGCATCCGAACCATAAACCGCTGAACGCGCGCCACGGATATATTCGATGCGCTGCACCAGTGACAACGGAATCTGGCTTAGATCAGACGAACCAGAAATACCCGCCTGATTGAGGCGAACGCCGTCAATTAATATCAGCACATGGCTGGAGTTAGTACCACGGATAAACATCGAGCTGGATTGACCAAGGCCACCATTCTGCGCGATATCCACGCCCGGTAAACGGCGCATCACATCCGTCAGGCTTTTCGCCTGCCAGCGATCGATCTCTTCACGGGTGACTACCGTTGTCGGTGCCAGCACCGATGAAACCGGCTGAGCGAAACGATTAGCGGTAACGATTTGCGTATCATCATCCTGAGCGTAGCCATACGCAGCCCAGAGTGAAAGCGCCGTTGCACTGAAGGCACACAGCGTAGTTTTGCTTTTATTCATTGTTGTAAGCATCCAAAAGACGAAGCAGGATGCCGCAGGCCTGCAACCGATAGCACGCGATGGTTGCAGTGATTGCGACGACACACCGGCAGGTCTTCGGGCTGAGAATCATAAATGGTGAAAAACTTCCCATCCCACAGGACAGTGTTTAATGATCGATCACCATGACATTCTTTTACCGCTGCGCGTCAGCTCCAGATTCACACTGGATTCCCTTTTAACTCAAGGAGGCCGGCAGTCGCAGTCTACGGTTAAGAAGGTCGGGAATCCAGACTGCCAGCCATCATCTTCTCACAGAACTGGACATCAGCAGGTGAATGCCTACAATCGCCCGGCAAGCTAGCTTATTACCAGGATTAAAGATGACACCCGAACAGCTCCCGATTGAACAATACGACGCGCAACTGGCGGAAAAAGTCAGCCGTTTACAGGCGATGATGGTGCCCTTTGCCGCGCCTGACGTGGAGGTGTTCCGCTCACCGGTCAGCCACTACCGTATGCGCGCCGAATTCCGTATCTGGCATGATGGCGACGATCTGTACCACATCATCTTTGATCAAGAGACTAAGCAGCGCATCCGTGTGGATCAATTCCCTGCTGCCAGCGCGTTGATCAACCAGTTGATGCCAAAATTGATCGATGCGATCCGTGATAACAAAGCGCTGCGTTTCAAGCTTTTCCAAATCGACTACCTGTCGACGATGAGCAATCAGATTGTGATTTCGCTGTTGTATCACCGTAAGCTGGAAGCGGACTGGATGGAAGCCGCCACCGCGCTGCGCGACACCCTGCGCGCTGAAGGCATCGATGTGCAGTTGATTGGCCGTGCGACCAAAACCAAAATCTGCCTTGATCGCGATTACGTCGATGAATGCCTGCCCGTAGCGGGCAAAGAGATGATTTATCGTCAGGTGGAGAACAGCTTCACCCAGCCTAATGCGGCGATGAACATTCAGATGCTGGAATGGGCGCTGGATGTCACTCAGGGCTCACGTGGTGATTTGCTGGAGCTTTACTGCGGCAACGGCAACTTCTCACTGGCGCTGGCGCGAAACTTCCATCGCGTACTGGCAACCGAGATCGCGAAACCTTCGGTGGCGTCGGCGCAGTACAATATTGCCGCCAACCATATCGACAATGTGCAGATCATTCGCATGGCGGCGGAAGAGTTTACGCAGGCGATGAATGGCGTGCGCAGCTTCAACCGCTTAGAAGGTATCGACCTGAAGAGCTATCAATGCGAGACCATCTTTGTCGATCCACCACGCAGTGGCCTGGATGAGGAAACCGTGAAGATGGTGCAGGCGTATCCACGCATCCTGTATATCTCCTGCAACCCGCAAACCCTTTGCGACAATCTTGCCACGCTGAGTGAAACGCATGACGTGTCGCGGCTAGCGTTGTTCGACCAGTTCCCGTACACCCATCATATGGAATGCGGCGTCTGGCTCACGCGTAAAGCGTAAAACAAAACGGGAACCCTGCGGTTCCCGTTGTTGTATTTAGCTTTTGTTCCTGGCGCGGCGGAAGCGAGTGGCAATCCAGAACACCAGCGCCACCATCAAAATGGTCGGGATGAAGTTGGAACCGATATCCGGATATTCAGCACGCACCAGCGCGCTATACACCAGAATACCCAACAGGAAAAACGCCGCGGCCAGTGAAGGCATGCCATCGGGCATATTGCGGTTAAGATAACGCTGATGCAGACACCAGGCTGCGAGGCCAAGGGCGATCAGCGGGAATATCGAAAAAGGCACAAACGTACTGAACAGCACCGAAAAGGAGCCGTTGATCGCTAAACCGGTGATAAAAGCCAACAACAGGGTTCCTTTATCGCGTGGGTCTTGCTCAATCATTTCATTATCCTTATCACATTACTCTTCGGGTTTTTCCAGGGTCACCGCCAGACGTTCCTGCTCCCGGCGATACCAGTAATAAGCGCCTTTGGCGATCATGCGCAATTGCAGCACCAGGCGATCTTCCAGCTTGCGACGCTGTTCGATATCCACATCCAGCGCTTCCGCACCGGCGCTGAACACGATGGTCACCATGGCTTCGGCCTGCGCTTCGGTAAAGCTGCGCGGCATCCGATTTTCCAGCTCAAGGTAATCCGCGAGCTCAGCAATAAAGTGCTGAATTTCTCGCGCAACTGCGGCACGAAACGCGGCCGATGTTCCGGAGCGCTCGCGTAGTAAGAGACGAAAAGCGTTGGGATTGTTCCCGATAAATTCCATAAATGTGGAAACGGAGGTCTTGATGATGCTGCCGCCCTTGGCAATGCGCTGGCGTGCCTGGCGCATCAACTGGCGTAACATCAGGCCGCTTTCGTCGACCATGGTCAAACCCAGTTCATCCACATCTTTAAAGTGACGATAAAACGAGGTAGGTGCAATCCCGGCTTCACGCGCAACTTCACGCAAACTCAGGCTGGCAAAACTCCTTTCTGCACTTAACTGACTGAAGGCTGCTTCAATCAGCGTACGTCTTGTACGTTCTTTCTGTTGCGCCCTGACGCCCATTTTCCCGGCCTTTTAAGTGATCTGGAAGGCACTATAACAAACTTTTCAGCGTACAGTGGCGCAAAGTTTGTGACCGCCTGTGTACCTCACGCTTTGTCAAAACTGGGGATTTTTCGCTGTTAGAATTCAGAAGTGCGCGGTGAGATGTTAGAATCTCGTTGTAAAAATGTGATAGAAAAATAGGACGTACTGGTATGCAAAAGTCTTACGATTACGATGCCATTGTGATTGGCTCAGGTCCAGGCGGCGAAGGTGCGGCAATGGGCCTGGTGAAGCAGGGAGCGCGCATTGCAGTGATCGAACGCTACCATAATATCGGCGGCGGTTGTACTCACTGGGGGACCATCCCCTCCAAAGCTTTACGTCACGCTGTCAGCCGTATTATCGAGTTCAATCAAAACCCTCTTTATAGCGATCACACCCGACTCCTGCGCTCCTCATTTGCTGACATTTTGAATCACACCGAAAACGTTATCAGTCAGCAAACGGCAATGCGTCAGGGATTTTATGAGCGCAACCGTTGTGAGCTTTATCAGGGCGATGCCCATTTTGTTGATGCCAACACCATCGAAGTTGAACAGCCCGATGGCACCCGCGAACGCTTAACCGCAGAAAAATTCGTGATTGCGTGCGGTTCACGTCCTTACCATCCTGCAGACGTCGACTTTACGCACCCACGCATTTACGACTCCGACTCCATCCTCAATCTGCATCATGAACCTGGCCATGTGATCATCTACGGTGCCGGTGTGATTGGTTGCGAATACGCATCAATTTTCCGTGGCCTGAACGTCAAGGTGGATTTGATTAACACCCGTGATCGTTTGCTGGCATTCCTCGATCAGGAAATGTCAGATTCGCTCTCCTATCACTTCTGGAACAGCGGCGTGGTGATTCGTCACAACGAAGAGTTCGAGAAGATTGAAGGTGTCAGTGACGGCGTGATCATGCACCTGAAGTCGGGCAAGAAAGTGAAAGCGGATTGCCTGCTGTATGCCAATGGCCGTACCGGTAACACCGATTCACTGGCGCTGGAAAATGTCGGGCTGGAAGCCGATGGTCGTGGCTTGTTGAAAGTGAACAGTATGTATCAGACTGCGCAGCCGCACATCTATGCAGTGGGCGACGTGATTGGTTATCCGAGTCTGGCTTCAGCCGCCTACGATCAGGGCCGTATTGCGGCACAGGCGATCATTAAAGGTGAAGCCACTGCTCATTTGATCGAAGATATTCCTACCGGGATTTATACCATTCCGGAGATCAGCTCAGTGGGTAAAACCGAACAGCAGCTGACTGCGATGAAAGTGCCTTACGAAGTGGGTCGTGCGCAGTTCAAACATCTGGCGCGTGCGCAGATTGTGGGGATGCACGTGGGTAGCCTGAAGATTCTGTTCCATCGTGAAACCAAAGAGATTTTAGGTATTCACTGCTTTGGCGAACGTGCGGCAGAAATTATTCACATCGGGCAAGCCATTATGGAGCAGAAGAACGGCGGCAACACGATCGAGTACTTCGTGAATACCACCTTCAACTATCCGACCATGGCCGAGGCCTATCGCGTCGCGGCGCTCAACGGCTTAAACCGCCTGTTTTAACGACGTGTCCAGATAACCCTGCATGTGGGTTTTGATTGCTTCTGCCAGCTGCTCATAGCGGCTGCGCAGAGGTGATCCTGGGCGATAAACCAAAGCAATCGTGCGCTGCGGAACCGGCTTATAGCAAGGCAGATAGCACACGCCATCACGCACTCGCTCATTCGGCACCGCCAGCGAAGGCAGCAAAGTAATGCCGCTTCCTGCCGCGACCATGTTGCGTAGCGTTTCCAGGCTGGTTGCGCGGAAATGGGTATCTTCATCCGCACCGGCTTCAAAGCAGAAGCCCATGGCTTGATCGCGCAAGCAGTGGCCATCTTCCAGCATCAGCAGCTTTTCGCCGGCCAGATCAGACATCGGCACACGATCGCGATCGTGCCATGGATGATCCTTGTAGATCGCCAGCTTCATTGGCTCATCAAACAGCGGCACCTCAATAAAGGCTTCGCTCTCTTTCACCAGCGCCAGAATCGCGCAATCCAGTTTGCCACTGTCGAGCTGCGCCAGCAGTTGCTGCGTTTGCGCTTCGTGCAGGTACATTTCGAGTTTAGGGAAGGTTTGATGCAGCATGGGAATGATCTGCGGCAGCAAATACGGGCCAGTGGTTGGAATCAGACCAATATGCAGCGGTCCGGACATTGCTTCGCCCTGTTGGCTCGCCATCTCCTTCAGCACTTTGACTTCGCGCAGCACAGTTCGCGCCTGATCCACCAGCAACAGTCCAGCCTGGGTAAATAACACCTTACGGCTGGTACGCTCCAGCAGCATCACACCGAGCTCATCTTCCAGCTTACGAATCTGCCCGCTCAAGGTAGGTTGGCTGACATGACACGCATCAGCTGCACGCCGGAAATGGCGATGCTCCGCAAGCGAAACCAGATACTCCAGATCACGAATGTTCATTGATTTCCTCCAAACCACGATAGCCCGTGGCGATAGATAGAATAGCAATGAACGATTAGCCCTATCAAGCGATGAAAAGGAATAATACCGGCCATAGCAAGCAATGTTGAAAACGAAGTAGAGATGACATTGAGCATCACCTGCAATCAGCGGTAAAAATCAAAGTGTTGGCCGGGAGTGCCAGCCCTTGATGATGTGCCTATAACAATATGTACTTCTGAAGCTAGAGGTTGGCGGGCTACCGAAAAGGAGCCCGCTCTTTTTTTAGCCTAAACGCTTTTTCGCTTCAGCGATGGCAAATGCGACTTGCTGAGGCGACACACCGCCCTGTGCATTACGCTTGTCGAGGCAGGATTGCAGCGACAGAATCGGATAAACGTCATCCTCAATCACCGCACTGAACTGCTTCAATTGCGCCAGGCTTAACGCTTCCAGCGCCACGCCCTGCTTGATCGCTTCAACCACGGTTTCACCAACAATGTGGTGCGCTTCACGGAACGGTACACCTTTGGCCACCAGATAATCCGCCAGTTCGGTGGAGTTGGCGTAACCCTGCTCGGCCGCTTCCTGACAACGTGGACGTTTCACCTGAATGCCGTCCAGCACCAGTACTGACATATGCAGACAATCAACCCAGGTATCGAGCGCATCGAACAGGCCTTCTTTGTCTTCCTGCATGTCTTTGTTGTAGGCGAGCGGCAAGCCTTTCAGTGTCATCATCATGCCGGTCAGTGCGCCTTGTACACGGCCACATTTGCCGCGAATCAGCTCCAGTGCATCCGGGTTTTTCTTCTGTGGCATCAATGAAGAACCCGACGTTACTTTGTCAGACAGTTCAAGGAAGCCCGCTTCGCCAGTGTTGAAGAAAATCAGGTCTTCTGCGAAACGTGAAAGGTGAATCATGCCGATTGAGGCATCCGACAGCAGCTCCAGCACGTGGTCACGATCAGACACGGTATCAAGGCTGTTACGTGTGGCAGAGGCAAAGCCTAACCAGCCCGCCAGCTGCTGGCGATCGATTTCATATGCGGTGCCGGCCAGTGCGCCACAGCCCAGCGGGCTCACGTCTAGGCGCTTCAGCGTATCCTGCAGACGGCTTTCGTCACGCGCCAGCATTTCGACATACGCCAGGCACCAGTGCGCAAAAGTCACCGGCTGCGCGCGCTGCAGGTGCGTATAGCCCGGCATCACCGCATCCTGATTGGCTTCAGCGGTGGCAACGAGGGCTGATTGCAGTTCACGCGTGGCGTCCAGCAGCACTGCGACCTGCTCTTTGCACCACAGTTTCAGATCGGTAGCGACCTGATCGTTACGGCTACGGCCAGTGTGCAGTTTTTTGCCCAGTGCGCCGACTTTGTCGATCAGCTTGCCTTCTACCCAGCTATGGATATCTTCGGCATCGCTTTGCAGAATCTGCTCTGGATTGGCGTGCACTTCTGCCAGCAGTTCATTCAATGCGGCTTCCAGTTGCTGCTGCTCATCGCTGCTCAGCACATTCACGGTAACCAGCGCTTTAGACCACGCTACCGAACCGGTGATGTCCTGCTCCGCCAGACGATAGTCAAAACGCAGTGAGTCGTTGAACTGTTTGAACCGTTGGTCTGCTGCCTGCGAAAAACGTCCGCCCCAAAGTGCCATCTGCTTTACTCCTGAATGCTGTTATAGAAAGGGCGGCCCGAAGCCGCCCTTGCAAAATGTGTTATCTGCCGCGGTATTACTTCTTCTGCTCGTTCAGTGCACGAATGCGTGAAGAGAGAGAGAACAGACGGATGAAGCCGCCCGCGTGGCTGTGGTCGTAAACTTCGTCTTCGCCGAAGGTCGCGAACTCTTCCGAGTACAGGCTGTTCGCCGAGGTTTTCTGAATCGCAGTGGCGTGGCCTTTATACAGCTGCAGTACCACTTCGCCATTCACCTCTTCTGCCAGGGACTCGGCAGCAGCCTGGATAGATTTACGCAGCGGCGCAAACCAGCGACCGTCGTAAACTACATATGACATTTCGTGGCCCAGCTGCTCACGCCATTTGAAGCTGTCACGATCCAGTACCAGCTGCTCAACCGCACGCAGTGCGTTGACCATAATGGTGCCGCCAGGGGTTTCATAGCAGCCGCGAGATTTGATACCGACCAGACGGTTTTCCACGATGTCGATACGACCCACGCCGTGTTTCGCGCCCAGCACGTTCAGTTTCTCCAGGCACTGGAACGGGCTCAGCTTCTCGCCGTTTACCGCAACGACACGACCTTTCTCAACGGTCACAGTGACGTTCTCTGGCTGATCTGGCGCTTCCAGTGGATCAACGGTCCACACCCAGCAATCTTTGTTCGGTGCATTCGCTGGGCTTTCCAGCACGCCACCTTCAGTAGAGATGTGCCACGCGTTCTCATCACGGCTGTAGATTTTTTCCAGTGATGCCGTCGTTGGGATGTTACGCACTTTCAGGTAATCCAGCAGCGCTTCACGTGAACGCAGATCCCACTCACGCCATGGCGCAACCACTTTCAGCTGTGGCGCCAGTGCGGTGTAGGTGGTTTCAAAACGCACCTGATCGTTGCCTTTACCGGTCGCACCGTGGCACAGCGCGTCTGCACCGACTTTCAGCGCCAGCTCAACCTGCGCTTTGGCGATGATTGGACGTGCCATTGAGGTGCCCAGCAGGTAAGTGCCTTCGTACAAAGCACCGGTTTGCAGCACGGGATACACGTATTCGCTGATGAACTCTTCACGCAGGTCAGCAACGTGACACTCAGATGCACCAGACTGCAGCGCCTTCTTCTCAACGCCTTCCAGATCGGCTGGGTCCTGGCCAATGTTGGCCACGAATGCCACCACTTCACAACCGCCGTAATTCTCTTTCAACCATGGAATGATGGCCGAAGTATCCAGACCGCCAGAATAGGCCAGAACGATTTTTTTGATGTTTTGCGTGCTCATGTCTTAAATCCTTGATTATGCGAGAATCCGGGTGCCAATCGACACGCCGTTGAAAAGGGTTGGCAGCTGTTCAGCATGGCGCCAGCTGGCGATATCAACCGGACGACCTAAAGTACGTGCGGCATCGAGTGCCGCGTTCACTTTAACGATCATGCCATCAGTAATAATGCCCTGATCGATCAGCTGCTGTGCTTTATCGGCTGTCATCTCTTCGATACGTTGACCTTTGCCATCGAGAATACCGCTGACATCTGAAAGCAGGACTAAATCAGCACCAATGGTCGCTGCCAGCGCGGTCGCTGCCTGGTCAGCGTTGACGTTCATCAGATCGCCGCCGTCAGTAATACCGATGGAGCTGATCACCGGCATATAGCCCGCGCTCAGTAAGGTATTCACCAGCGCTGGATTACCCGGCGTCGCATTGCCCACATGGCCAAGTTCCTCGTCGAACTGCGCCACGTTTACCAGGCTCGCATCACCGAGGCATAAGCCCACAGCACCAATGCCGTACTTCTTCGCCCAGGCCAGCAAGGTCTTGTTCGCTGTACCCGCCAGGGCACCAGTAATAATGTCAATCTGATCGGCTGGCGTCACGCGCAAACCGTTCTTCTTTTTCACTGGCAGAGCGAGCTTCTTCATCAGCTCGTCCACCAGGCAGCCGCCGCCGTGCACAATGATCAGCGGACGCTGATGTTCGTTGCGGTAGGCCAGCAGCGCATCAAACAAGCGGGCCAGCGCTTCTTCGCTATCCAGCAGAACGCCACCCAGCTTAATAATCAATGGATTCATTGCAGTTTCCGTCCGTTAAATCAGAGACAATGTTTCAGGGTAGCCGAAACGAATGTTTAAGCATTGAACCGCCTGCGAAGAGGCACCTTTCAGCAGGTTATCTTCGGCCGCCACCACAATCAGGTGCTCGCCCTGCATGGCAAAGCCAATATCGCAGAACGGCAAGCCGACCACGGCTTTCAATGCCGGGACACCTTTGTCATACACACGCACCAGCGGTTTGTCGTGGTAAGCCTTGTGGAAGGCATCTGCCACGTCTTGCTGCGTCACGCCCGCTTTCAGGCGGCAGGTGGTGGTCGAAAGAATACCGCGCGGGAAGCTACCCAGATGCGGGGTGAAAATCACAGGCGTACCGAGATGCGCCACGATTTCAGGATGATGACGATGATTGAACAAGCCATACGGCTGCAGGCTCACTTCACAGAAGCTGGTGCCGACGTTGGCTTTACGCCCTGCGCCGCTCACACCACTGGTGGCATTGATCACCGGCCATTGTGCATCGTTAAGCAAACCGGCTTCGACCAGCGGCTTCAATGACAATTGTGCAGCCGTTGGGTAGCAACCCGGCACAGCAACCAACTGTGCATCTTTGATTTTGTCATGCTGCCATTCGGCCAGGCCGTAAACGGCTTTATCCAGCCAATCCTGATGTTGATGGCTGAAACCATAATATTGAGTATAGAAAGCATCGTCGTTGACACGGAACGCACCGGAAAGGTCAAACACCACACAGCCTGCTTTGAGGAATTCGGGTGCCAGATCGTGGCTGACTTCATGCGCGGTCGCGAGGAACACCACATCGACTTTGTCTGCCCACTCGGAAGCCTCACTCAGCGGCTGCAGCGGCAAATCGACAATGCCTTTCAGCTGCGGATGCAGATCGGAGAGTAATTTTCCGGCGTCCGGGCTTTGCGCTGAAACCGCCAAAGCGGTTATGTTCATATGCGGATGGCGATGAATGAAGGTGGCGAGCTCTACGCCAGCGTAACCACTGGCACCAACGATCAGCGTATTCAACATCAGGCTGTAACCCTTTTTACAGTCACACGTTCCGGGTCGCGGCTTTGCCCCGTGGCCCACGATGCCGTTTGCGAAGGATTTCTGCTTCCCAGCCAAGCGGCGTTAATGTATTTTTATTCACTATTAATGCATGAATATT
>NZ_DAMDQC010000128.1:0-12599 GCF_032082325.1 Pantoea sp. CTOTU50773
CGCCACATTTTTGATCACCTGATCAAGTGGCGTATGCAGGAAACCGCCCGAAGTGTTGTAGCACTGCACGGAATCACGATGCGCGCCGAGCAGCTTTGCCAGGGGTAATTGGGCACGCCGTGCTTTCATATCCCAAAGTGCAATATCAAACGGTGAAATCGCCTGCACCGCCATGCCGCTGCGGCCCACGGACGCGCCTGCCCACAGCAGTTTGGTGTAAATCTTGTCGATGTCGTTGGGATCTTCACCAATCAGCGCATCGGCAATTTCACAAGCATGGGCGTAAATGCCCTGGCCGCCCGCGCGTTTGGAATAGCTGAAGCCGATGCCCTGGAAACCGTCACGCGTTTCGATCTCCGCCACGATGATCGCCACTTCTGTCAGCGGCTTCTGGCGTCCAGTCAGCACTTTGGCATCGCTTACCGGTGTGGCCAGCGGCAAAAACGCCAGTGACAGATTGACCCAAACGATGCGGTCACCGCTCTCGGAGGCATTACCGGCTCCTGTTGTTTTGGCATAGCTTACGGCACTGGAATTCACACTCGACATGATGTTCTCCTGTAAATGATTGCGCTAACATTTTGAATCGGAGAAGACTATGCGCCAATAACGTTGAGCTTTAATGCAGAGCCGATCACAGAATGGACAATTCGGGGATTTAAATGATAGCCCTAACATTCTCAGCGTTTTGCGCTGGCTTTGATAGGGCGGCCTGCTATGCTAGCGCTATCTGCTTCTACCCTGAGCCGCCATGAAACTACGCAACCCCGAGCGCAATGCTGCCCCTACGCTGGAAGATGTCGCCCGCGTCGCGGGAATATCGCCGATGACGGTGAGTCGTGCGCTCAATTCCCCGCATCTGGTTCGACCGGCGACTGTCGCCAAAGTCAAAGCGGCAATCAGCGCCACCGGCTACATTCCCAACGCGCAAGCGGGCAGTCTGGCGAGCAATCGTAGTCGCCTGATTGCCGTTGTGGTGCCGCAAATCAATAACAACATGTTCGTGGACACCATTCAGAGCCTGAATGACAGCCTGAGTGCGCAGGGCTATCACATGCTGTTGTGTGTCACTGGTTATGAAGCGGAAACAGAAGCGGAAACCGTAGCCACGCTGTTGTCTCGCCGTCCGGATGGCATCGTGCTGACCGGTATTCATCACAGTGCGCAGCTGAAAAAAGTGTTATTACAAGCCAACGTTCCAGTGGTCGAAATCTGGGATATGACGCCCACCCCCATCGATATGCTGGTGGGTTTTTCTCATGAGAAAATCGGTGCTCGCGTTGCGACCTACCTTGCCGAGCGCGGTTATCAAAAGCCGGGTCTGATATGGACGGATGATCGCCGCGCATTGCAGCGTAAACAGGGCTTGCTGGATGCGTTAATGTCATTGGATATAGAACCGCTGGCTGATGTGCCCGTTCAACTCCCGGCGCTAATGGCACGCGGTCGCGAAGCCAGTTCACAATTGCTGGAGCAACATCCAGATGTCGATGTGCTGGTGTGCAGTTCAGACACGCTAGCGCAGGGCGCATTGATGGCGGCGCAGGCGCGTGGTTTAAACATTCCGCAGCAGCTGGCGGTGATTGGTTTTGGTGACCTTGATTTTGCCGCGGCAAATTATCCGGCGATTTCGACGGTCCGCATTGACCGACACCGCATGGGCGAGCTTGCTGCAGAGCAATTGTTAAAGCGCCTGCAACATCAGACGGTGGATAATCCGATAATTGATATGGGATTTACCATGGTGTCGCGTGATTCAGGTTGACCCAAACTAAACTGCGATCTTCATCACATGCGAAAAATATCTTCCATGTTATAAAAAGTGGAAAATAAATTTCATTTTGAGAGGATCCTATCAATGTCAGCACTGCCTTCATTAGAAACCCTGCTACAGCAGGAAGCTGAGCACCGTTTACCGCAGTTTGATTTCGATTTGGCCTGGCAAATTGGTCAGGGCATTCAACAGCGTGGCCGCGAAATGAATGCGCCAATTGCTATCGAAGTTTATGCTTTTGGGCAGGTGCTGTTTCTGGCGGCGTTACCCGGTTCCGCGCCCGAAAATCTGGAGTGGATGCGTCGTAAACGCAACACGGTGCTGTTGACCGGCCACTCTTCGATGTATGTAGGGTTCGCTAATGAGCAGAAGGGCGAACGTATGGCGCAGCAGCATAACATTCGCCAGGAAGATTACACCGATCACGGTGGCTCCTTCCCGCTGCTCAGCCCGCAGGGCGCGATCATTGGTGCAGTTAGCATCAGTGGCTTACCTTCTGAAGACGATCATGCTTTAGCGCTGTGGGGAATCAACCAACTGCTGCGCTAATTCCGACGCAATGAGACGTCATCGAGCACAAAACTGGAAAGCCGGTTTAGCGAAAATGTTAATGGTTGTTGGATGAGGGGAGTGATACAGAGCGGCCTGTTTTTTAAATTCCCGTGAATGCTTACGGCAGCTCATTGTTGAACCCCCTACTCGTTGGCATGGTGTCCAATTTTCGGAATTCACTTCAGAGCTTGCGCCGCTATTCTTTGCACAGAAAGGAATAGCGGCGCGTTGATGAAAAACGAGAAGCCGTTATTTCGCTGCCGGTACTTTCAGCTTATCTCCCGCATCCGTGGCTTTGCGCAGCGTGGCAACATCGCTGGCTTTCACCTCGGCAGCCTCGTTGCCCCATGAATTGCGCACGTAGTTAAGCACATCTGCCATCTCTTGATCGTTCAATTTTCATGAGAAGGCAGGCATGCCGGCAGACGTTGGGCGTCCTTCGGTGTGCGGTGCGCGCGCGCCATCTAACAGCGCATGGATCATGTTGGTGGGATCATTCTGCATCGCGGTGTTACCCGCGAAAGCCGGCACCATGCCGGTGATACCTTCTCCCGACAAGCCATGACAGGCTGAACAGTCCACCTCATAGCGCAGTGCCGCCTGATCGTGTTTCGTCTTATCCATGACAAATGCAGTTGGCTTAGCCGTTGCAGAAGCGGGCAGGCTGCGCAAATAGGTGGCAATGGCTTTCAGGTCCTGGTCATTGAAATATTGTGTTGAGTGCTCAACCGCTTCTGCCATCGGACCGGCCGCAACACTCTCCCCGTTGGAGCCGGTTTTCAGGTAATCCGCGATCTGCTCATCGCTCCATTTTCCGATGCCAGCATGAGGATTCGGCGAGATATCAGGTGCATACCAAGTCCCTAAGTTGCCACCTTGCAGATACTGGCTGCTGATCTCTCCTCCTAACGCATTACGTGCGGTGTGACACACACTACAGTGCGCGGGGCCATCAACGATGTACTTACCGCGGTTCCAGGCATCATTCTGCGCACTCTGGGGCTTGAACGCTCTGTTATCAAAGAACAACAGGTTCCACCCCGCCATCGCCAGACGAATGTTATACGGGAATTTCATGCCTGCGTTTTCGTCGATGGCATTTTTCACTGGCTTCTGCACAGAGAAATAGGCCCAGAGATCGTGCATGTCGGCATCGCTCATCTGCGTATAAGCGGTGTAAGGCATCGCAGGATAAAGGAAGCCGTGTTCGCCGCGTCCCTGACGGACCGCATTAAAGAAATCGTGCTCCGTCATGTTGCCGATGCCGGTTTCACGATCGGGTGAAATGTTGGAGGTTTGCAGTGCACCAAAGGGGGTGTCGATCTTGTAGCCGCCGGAAAAGTCCGCGTTGTGGCACGCCGCGCAATCCGCCAGGCGCATCACATATTCGCCACGTTTAATGGCATCTGCATCACTGCTGTGGAAATCGGCTAACCTGACCTTATCATCAGCCACATTTGAACGTGAACTGTCCATCACCACCCACATTCTGCCGGTCACGCCAATGGCGGCGACCACGGCCAACGCCGCGAGGGTATAGGTAATTTTCTTTGCCTTCGCCATGATTATGCTCCCACCAGCGGTGCCGGATTATTGATGTACTTCTGGTGGATAGCTTGCGCCGCACGCACCGCCAACGCCCCCACGGTGACTGTTGGGTTGTAGCCGCCATTGTTGGGGAAGGCCGAGGCACCGACCACAAACAAATTATGCGCATCCCAACTTTGCAAGTATGGGTTGAGCGCGGAAGTACTTGGATCGGCACCCATGACTGCGCCGCCAATGGTGTGCGAGCTGTGCTGCATGTAAGGGTTCCAGCTTTTCTCGGCTTGGTTATCGACCACAATGTGCTATGAATCCAAAGAAGGCCTGGCTGTTTACGTCTGCGCCTAAATCAATTTTTCCGTCTTCCATTTTTGTCAGGAAGTCATCAACCTGTTCGGTATTCAGCGCATGGAAGGAAGATTGATGATTTTTTAGTGCCCAGCTTTCCAGTGCCTTCAGACCCGTTAAATAACGTTCCTTTGGTGCGGAAAGAAATTGAGGGCTGCCCATAATTTTTTCTTCGTTTTCAGGATGCAGTGGAGCTTGCAAATAAAGCGCGGCTCCTGAACCGTAATCCCCCGCTAACTGATTATCGAGGAACTCAATACAGCCCGCTTCAGTAGCTGAAGGCCCTAGCTTATCGGCCGGGATTAAACGATCAAAAATGGCTTGTAGATTCTGGCGATCCAGTGGGTTGGTGAGCACCTGGTAACCGTCTTGCCACGCTGGCTGTGGCAAATGGTCGGCACTGAGCTGGGTTTCCAGCGGCACATTGTGCAGCTCTTTGGCGCGCAGTTGCGGTGCCACGGCAAGTGAGGCGACAATACCGCTCAGCGAAAAGAGCGCTTCTCTTCGGTTCATACTTCTCTCCCTTGATCATTCCATCGTCTGATGGACACGGCAGATTAATATTGACAGAGCACGACGTTCCGGACATTCAGACATAGACCGGCCACACGTTAATTAGCGCGCAGCCGTCCACGACGAATCCATGTTCGTTATTATGATTTCTCAGAAAGTATTGAAAGACGTTATGCGCGTGTTGTTAATCAACACGCGATTCCGTAGGCTGGATTTTTCCCGCCATTGCCAAATGTCTTCACGGAAAACCCGTTATTCGGGTCTCCTTTATTTTTAATAAATATATTTTTTCATGTCGTCGATGCTGTGACGGGCAATATCCCAGAGATCATCTTCCCAGTTGCGCGGGCTCAATAATTCCGGTGACCATACGCCGTTGTATCCCGTGGCTTTCACTGCCGCCACCCAGGCTGGAATATTAACATCTCCCTCACCGGGCGCGTAATTGCGCTGGACCCATTCATCCCAGTCTTCGCCCGGATAGGCGGCGCGACCATCACAGAAATGCACACCGTAGATCAAATCCTTGTCCATGCGCGCCACTTCATCCGGTGTGGTGCCACCGCCGGCGTGCAGGTGCCAGAAATCGACCACCACGCCAAGGTTATCTTTGCCACTCTGTTTAATCAGATCCAGCGCGTGTCGCAGTGAATTGAAGGCAGTGAAGGCCACCACCTCTATCTGGAATTTAATGCCATGTGGCTTGCCGATATCGGCGATGGCGCAGAGGTTTTCCAGCAAGATGGCGTCACGTGCGGCGTCTGGCAGATGATCTAATTCGGTCAGCGCCATAATTTGTACCACCGGGCAGCGCAGTTCCACGGCCGCCTGCACCACTTTCTCCGCTTCACGCAGCAGGGCGGCACGTTCTTCTGGCTGGAAACGACCCATCCGCTTCAAAGCATTAATGCAGGTGATCTCAATCTGATACTTCGCCAGCACATCACGATATTTTGCGTAACTGCCGCCGTTATCCAGATAGCGATACAGATGTTCAGGCAGAATCTCCAGTCCGCTGTAGCCTGTTTCGTGGGCGATGCGTAACTGAGTGACGGCATTGCTGTACCAGACAGAAACACCATGCAGTGACAACTTCATCTCTCCTCCTTGTTACCTCAGGGTTTCAGGTGAGAGCGTCGTAAGCGCAATTCTCCCTGAGACCAAACACCACCTGGAGTGGCCTTTCCGTCAATCAAGCGGTTGAGGGCTTCATTGACAATTAAATCCAATCGCTGGCTAAACGTGGTCAGTTGCCAGCTGGACAAACTGGCTTCATCGATATCATCAAAACCCACCACCGCCATAAAACGGTTGCCTGCATGCTCTTTAAGCGCCGTCAATGCGCCGAGTGCCAAAATGTCATTCTCGCAAAACAGGGCGTCAACCCGCTGCTGAGGGGCGTGCGCGTTGAGATAATCACTCAGCACTTCATAACTCCGCTCACGAGAGTACTCGCCTGCAGTGAGCAGTAACTCCAGCGTCAATCCAGCCTCCTTGAGTGCCAGCTTTAGGCCATCCAGGCGCTGGGTATGATGGCTGCTGGTTTCCGGTCCCATCATATAGCCGATACGGGTGTAGCCCTGTGCCAGCAACAGTTCGCCCAGCTGTTTACCCGCGCGTAAACCGTCAACGTTCACCACATCGATATCGGGCTCGTCATTGTTTCGGCACACCTGCACCAGCGGAATCTGATGCATCTCGCGTGCCACGCTAATCAGTTCGTCGGTTAACACGGTGCCGAGAAATAGCAGGCCATCCACTTGCAACTGATCGGCGAGCGTCAGCACGGCGCTGTAATTTTTTCCGCTACCAATATTCAGCAACAACGCCATATAGCCGCGCTGTTGCAACTGACGCGTAACCATGTCGAGCATCAGCATCGAGTGAGGATTCTTCATCTCATCGATCACCACGCCGATAATGTGCGTTTTCTTCTGCGACAGGCTGCGCGCCAGCAGGTTAGGGCGATAGCCCAATTCTGCGGCGATTTTCAATATCTGTTCACGCGCCTTGTCAGAGATGGATGCACCCGGCGTGAAAGCGCGGGATACGGTCCATTTTGAGACGCCGGCAAGTCGTGCGACATCACTTGCTGTGGCTTTGTGGGGCTTCTTTGTTGGTTTATTCATAGCACCTGCGTAGGGATAAAAGGCGGAGTCCCCTGCATTGAACGTGAAAGCCAACTGAAAATAAACACCTTAGCGCAGGCAAATGAGGCAAATGACATCGAATAACCCTGTTTTTATGATGTTACGATTATGTTTGATCTTTGCACCCGATTGCAATGGGTTTTGCATTCGGGTGCAAATTTAACGGTTTTTGTGATCTTCTTCGCTGAATTGCATGTTGCCAGATTGACTAAAAAGTCGGCATCGCTGACATTCAGCGCTTGTAAGCACAAGAATCATCCTTTTTATGCCCGATTCTGATGCGATTTGCACTCGGTAGCATCTCGTGAAGTACGGCAGTACGTGCAGTGCAATGGATTCCAGTGCGTGAATAAATAACAAGAATCGGCAATAACAGATAAGAACATCTACCCTCAACCTAATTTGCACCCGGGTGCAAAAACAGGAGTGACTATGTTAAATGGTGAAAAACACATTCCACGCCCGCTCCGCTGGGCAATGATCGGTGGCGGCCGCCTGAGTCACGTGGGTTATAAACATCGGTCCGGTGCCTTGCGTGACAATACCGCCTACCAGATGGTAGCCAGCGCCTTTGATATTGATGCTACACGTGGGCGCGAATTTGGCGTCAATCTTGGACTTGCGCCGGAACGTTGTTATGACAACTACCAGCAATTGCTTGAGGAAGAGGCAAAGCGTGACGATGGGGTGGAAGTGGTATCAATCGCCACCCCCAATGGCACCCATTATGAGATCACGAAAGCGGCGCTGAATGCCGGTATTCATGTGATTTGTGAAAAACCGCTGTTCTTCACCAGCGCGGAAGCGCAGGAGATTAAAGCACTGGCAGAGGCAAAAAAGCTCATCGTCGGCGTGACATACGGCTTCTCCGGCCATCCATTGTTGATGCAGATGCGAGCCATGATCGCCAACGGCGAGATCGGCGAAGTGCGTATGGTTGAGCTGCAATATACCCACGGCTTCAGCGCCAATGACAGTGCCGATAAATTTAGCGAAGCACAGAAATGGCGTGTCGATCCAAAAATCGCCGGTCCCTCGTTTGTACTGGGCGATATCTCCACTCACACCTTCTACATCTCGCAGCTGGTGCTGCCGCAGCTGAAAGTCAAATCGCTGCTGTGCGATCGCCAAAGCTTTATTCCCTCACGCGCACCGCTGGAAGACAACGCGATGGTGCTAATGCATTACGACAACGGGGCGGTAGGGCGCATGTGGGCGTCATCGATCAACGCCGGTTCAATGGACAGCCAAAGCATCCGCATTATCGGTTCACGCGCCAGTCTGGAGTGGAGTGATTACAACCCGGGCGAATTGAAATACGAAGTCCAGGGCCAGCCAAATCAACTGATGCATCACGGTATGCCGTATTTGCATGAAAGTGCACTGGCGGATGAGCGTCTGGGTGCATTGCATACTGAAGGCCTGGCCGAGTCCTGGGCCAACATCTACCTCAAATTTGCCATCGCTATCAGTGCCACCCAGCGTGGCGATCAGCACACGCTTGATAACCTGATCTATCCCGACATCAATGCCGGGCTGGAAGGCGTGCGCTGGATTGAAAACTGTGTTCGTTCCGCCGACAACGGCGCGACCTGGGTCAACTACCAATAAGGACTGCCATGAAACTCTCTTTTTGTACCGACAGCCTGGGGCATTTGCCGTTTGAGCAAATGCTGGACAAACTGCTGGAACTGGGCGTTTACGGCGTTGAAATGACGACGGGTGGCTGGTCTTCTGCACCGCATTTGCCGACAGAAGCGTTACTGGGTAGTGCCACGCAGCGTCAAAACCTGCTGAAAGCACTGGAAACGCGTGGGATGTCGATTGCCGCCCTGAATGTATCGGGCAATCCGCTGGATCCTGGTGAACTGGGGCAGAAACATAAACGCGATACCGAGAATGCCCTGGCGTTGGCGGGTGAGTTAGGGGTGAAGAAAATCGTCATGATGAGTGGGTTACCGCCTGCCAGCCCGCATGACACCATTCCCAACTGGATCACCTATACCGTGAGCTGGCCGCCGACACTGAAAAACTGCCTCGACTATCAATGGAATGAAGTGGCGATCCCTTACTGGCAAGGGCTGGTGGCGCGTGCGAAGCAAAGTGGGGTCGAGAAATTTGCGCTGGAGAACTTCAGCTCCATGCTGGTGTGGAATCCAGAGACCCTGTTCCGGCTGCGCAATGCGGTGGGCGACATGGTAGGGCTGAACCTTGATCCCAGCCATTTACTGTGGATGGGCGCCGATCCGATTGCCGCAGCTCGGGCGCTGGGGCCGGCGATTCATCACTGCCATGGTAAAGATGTGCGGATGGAACGGGGTCTGGTCAATATCAACGGTCTGCTGGAAACCAAACCGGTGGAGGATGTGGCAAACCGCGCCTGGAACTACGTTGCTGTGGGCTGCGGCCAGGATTTGCAGTGGTGGAAGGAGTTCTTCTCGGTGGTCCGTATGATGGGCTACAACGACTGGGTCTCACTGGAAATGGAAGATCTCACCATGTCGGTGGAAGCGGGCATCACCTCATCGATTGCCGCGTTGAAACAGACCATCAGTCAGTAGGCGTTGAGCGCGGTGTGCTGCCGCGCTGTACATCCCGCATCCGCTGCCCGATACTTCGTGTTTATACGAACTATCATGAGGCAGCCTATGCTGGAAAATCACCCGCAGCGCGATGAAATCCGTCTGGAAAATGTATTGGCCGCGCTCGGCAATCCCCTGCGCATGAGTGTGGTCGCTATCCTGGCTGAGGGGGGTGAGCACACGTGCGGATCGCTGCTGAAGAGCGTGTCCAAATCCACTCTAACGCATCACTGGCGCGTACTGCGCGACAGTGGCGTCATCTGGCAGAAACCTTCAGGCCGTGAAAACCTCTTGTCACTGCGTCGTGACGACCTGGACGCACGCTTCCCCGGGCTGCTGGACGCATTTCTTACGGCGACCACGCAGGATGGTCTGACGCGTGGCACCGTCAACGACTTTCACAGCTCAGCGTCTTAATCCGTTTTTGGCCGCAACAGATAGCCGGAGCGCACATCACCCTCAATATAGCCAAATGCGGATGCGCCAAAGTGCATGCCTGCTACCCGCGTTTTGTCCCTTGAAACCTGTTCGATAATCGCTTTGCGCGTGGTTTCAGCCAGTGCCGGATCGTTATCAAAGGAAATGGAAACGTCTGGTCGGGCTAACTGGATATGCGGGTAATGCACAATATCGCCCCAGATCAGTAGACGTTCATTGTCGGAATCAATCAGATATCCGGTATGCCCCGGCGTATGGCCTGGCAGACTGATAGCCTGGATATCCGCAGTGATATTATCCTGCTCAATCAGGTGCAGGCTGGGCCGATAGGCCTCGAGCGTACGACGCACCAGCAAGGCATTTCTCTGAGTGCGTTCGTTGGCTGTTTCAAGCTTTTCATCATCCCGCCAAAATGCCGCTTCAGCCGTAGAGAGATAAAGTTGCGCATTAACAAAGGCAGGTTGACCGTTGGCTGTTAGTAAGCCGCCAATATGATCGGGATGGCAATGCGTGAGCAACAGAGTATCAATGGCGTCGGGGTTAACACCCAGCGCTAACAGATTAGGCTGCAATTCCCCGCCAATATGATTGACGGCGCCCATGCCGCTATCAATCAAGATCGTGCGTCCTTCACCGCGAATCAGATAACAGTAAATATGAATATCACCCGGCACATCGATACCCGATTGCGCTTGAATTGACTCTGCGCTGGGGATATCAATGCCGGAGAGCAGCGTAAGGCTGGCTTTCATGGTGCCATCACTGATAGCCGTGACCAAATAGTGACCCACGCGTTGTGAGGAGAAATGTTTGACCATCATTACCGCCTTTGTTCTTCACCGAAAGAGAAAACGCTGTTTAATCATTAAGCTGCATCAGCAATGAAATATTGCAGGGAACCGGCGGGTGTGACTATCATCCTTTTCGACTGAGTTGAGACCGAAAAAGCTGTGGACATTAAATTATTGCGATCTTTTGCTACTGTGGCGCTGCTGGAACATGTCGGTCAGGCGGCGGAAAAGCTGCATATCTCGGCATCCCCGCTGAGCAGGCAAATTCAACAACTTGAGAGTGAACTCGACGTCACGCTGTTTCATCGTGAGAAAAAGCGTCTGCGATTGACGGAAGCAGGGCGAAAATTTCTGGATGAGGTCACGCCTTTTCTGCAACATCATGCGCGTCTCACCGATTATGGCCGCAGCCTGACGCAGACGGCCAGGGGGCGTCTGGATATTGGTTATGTTGAGGCGGCGATACATTCGCGCATACTGCCAGATGCCATTGCCCGGATTGATCAGCAAAGCGGCACCGCTATCCATCTGCACGCGATGCGATCCCAGCAACAACGCGAATTACTTGAGGAAAGGGCGCTGGATGTAGCGCTACTGCATACCCCTCCCGAAAAGGGCGACTGGTTTTTGCAGAAAAAAGTGCTGACGGAACCGATTCTGTTAGTCATGCCAAAAGCACAAACCATCGCTACACCCACACCGGCAGATTTACAAAAACAGCGCTGGATAGCCGATCATGCGCACCTCAATCCAGCTGCGCGCGCCCGCTTACTGGCTGCATGTGAGCAAGCGGGTTTCCAGCCGGATATTACCTTTGAGGTGAACGGGCCGCTGGCTGCCCTGGCCTGCGTGGAAGCGGGCCTGGGGTTTACCTTCATTCAACAAAGCCTGGCGAGTCGGGTCGCAGATACCGTTTCACTGGTGATGCTGCCGTGGTTACCGCTGGAGATAACCTTATATGCTGTGTGGCGGAAGGACGATAACAGGCCGCAGATTCGGGAGTTTATTGACGCGCTACCGAGGAGGGATGCGCTCACTTAGTCGCGGCAATGAGCTGTAGCCGATGCGTGCTGATATCCTGATCCGCTAAGCAATGAAAACCCAACCGTTCATAGAAGGAATACGCTGCGTGCGGTGCATGGGTATTGATCAGAGCAAAATGGATGACCGCATCCTGAATGATCTGTTGCAGTAACAACGTTCCCAGCCCCATGCCGCGATAACATTGACCTAAATAGAGATGACGAACCCTGCCAGCCCGACAATTTGTCATGAATGGGTCCTGATTCAGCCCGCCAACACCAATCAGTTGATGGCATGAAAACAGCCCCAATAGTTTTTCGCCAGGGAGATCGAAACAATTGGTGCCGTTGCGCCAATTATCATCGAGCCTGCGAAGCATATTGAAACCCAGGTCGATGCTCTCCGCTTTGAGTGACGAAAATCCGGGGACATACGGGGTGATGGTTTCAACGCGCAGATTCAATTTCTTCTCCTCTCACTGTTGCAATGGCGACGGGCGTTTTACAACGGCTGTTGTATTTGCAACTTCTCACCCGTTAAGTAACGCTCCCATCTCAATAAAATCAACTGCTTAAATTCATGAAAATCTGGCACAGCTGCTGCATTACCCTTTATATATCGAAAAGATAGAACTTGATTGAAATTCATATTTTTAAGCTATATATCGACAGGAGAAGCCGATGTCAGATAAGAAACCCCTGCAATTTGCGTACTGGGTGCCCAATGTGTCCGGTGGATTGGTGATCAGTCAGATTGAACAGCGCACCCGTTGGGACGCGGAGTATAATCGCGAACTGGCAAAAATCGCTGAAAAGGCAGGATTCGACTATGCCCTGACGCAGATCCGATGTACGGGAGGATACGGGCCAGATAACCAGCATGA
>NZ_DAMDQC010000129.1:0-12584 GCF_032082325.1 Pantoea sp. CTOTU50773
CGTTAGCAGCTCATCAGCTGCTCGGCTTCAGTCAGTTGGATGCACACAATGTCTGGCCTGTTTGGCAAAGTGAGGGTGAGTTTTTGCAGATTAAGCCCACGCTGTCGGCTTCCAGTGGCGAGACGTTGCGTCAGCTGGCGTTAGCAGGACAGGGCATTGCGCGCCTGTCTGATTTTGTCAGCCGTAAAGATCGCGAGCGGGGCGATTTAGTGCAGGTGCTGGAGCAGGAAACGCGCGAATGGCGCCTGCCGATTCACGCCGTGTATTACCGTAATCAATCTCTGACCTCGCGCATTACCTGTTTTCTCGATTTTCTGCGCGAGAAGATAGAACAAGATCGCCTGCTATAAAAAAGCCCCTGCACAGGCAGAGGCTTAGACGATTAACGAACCGGCTCTAATACCAGGATCTTCACATCCACCACATCGTCTTTAATCGTGGCGCGATGCGCATCCATATGCGGCATTTGCTGATGCTGCTCAAGATGGCGCAGCGATTCCCACTGCTCCAGCATGAAAATGGAATCTGGGGAATTCTGCTTCCACGGCACCTGCGCCTGATGGTCAACCAGCGCGTCATACTGATGGCAACCCTCTTCTTCCAGCACGGTGGGGATCAATTTATTGATGGCATCCAGCACCACATGACGGCGGCCTGGCTTGACGCAAATTTCTGCAACGACGGTTAACATAGCGCTTCCTCTTTTCCCGGTGTGCTTACAGTTAAGCAAAGATCTGGCTGAGATGAGTCCGATAACGTTCGATATCGCGTGGCACGTCCGGCATCTTGATCACATCGTTACAGATAAAGGTCGGTAAACCTTCCATGCCAAGGAACTGGTTGGCTTTGTGGAAGTGCAGATAGAGACCGTCCACGCCCACGCCTTCGAAGAACTGCTCAGGATCATTGAACGCTTCCAGCGGTGCGTTCCACGTCAGCGATAGCATGTATTTTTTGCCCTGAATCAGACCGCCTGAACCGTACTTTTTGCCCGCATCGCTGCGCGTACGACCATCACTGGCATACAGTGAACCGTGGCCTTCGGTGAACACGTCATCAATGTATTTTTTCACTGTCCACGGCTCGCCCATCCACCAGCCAGGCATCTGATAAATCACCACATCGCTGTCGAGATATTTCTGCACTTCTTCTGCCACGTTGTAATCGCTGTCGGCAACGGTGACCACCACGTTATGGCCCAGATCGCGCAACTGGCTGGCTGCCACCTCAGTGAGGGTGTGATTCAGTTCGCCTTTCGAGTGGGCAAAAGTTTTACCGCCGTCGATGATTAAAATATTGCTCATGGATGATTCGCTACGTTTCCCGTTGATGGCGCACACTGTACGCGCGCAGGCGAAGCAAAAAAATGCGTGATTGATCACAAGACTTTTGCTAATAAAGCAACAATGCGCAGGGCTATGCAACAATCCGCGCGCAAACCAACATCAACATAAAAAAGAAGAAACCATGAAAACCGCGATACTGAGTGCATTACTTCTGGTGAGTGGCGCTGCGTCGGCGCAATCCCACCTCGACGAGATTCGTAGCAGTAAAACCCTAAAAGTCTGTACCACGGGCGACTACAAGCCTTACAGCTATCTGCGCAGCGATGGGCAGTATGAAGGGCTGGATATCAGCATGGCGCAGTCACTGGCGGCAAGTCTGGGTGCCAAAGTGCAGTGGGTGCCGACCACCTGGAAAACCATGAGTGACGATTTCGTGGCGAAGCAGTGTGATATCGCGCTGGGTGGCGTGTCCGTTACCTTAAAACGCCAGCAGATTGCCTGGTTTGCCGAACCACTGGGTGTGGATGGCAAAATCCCGCTGGTGCGCTGTGATGATAAAGACAAATACCAAACCGTCGCGCAGATCAACAAGCCGAGCGTGCGGGTGATTGAACCGGCTGGCGGCACTAATGAAGCCTTTGTGCACAGCCACTTACCGCAGTCGACGCTGCAACTGGCCGATAACGTCGGTATTTTCCAGCAGCTGGTGGATAAGAAAGCCGATGTGATGATTACGGATGCGTCCGAAGCATTGTTCCAGATGAAGCACTACCCGACGCTGTGCGCCATCAATCCGGATAAGCCGATGCAGTATGGTGAAAAAGCCTACATGATTCCGCGTGATGATATGAGCTGGAAACTGTACGTCGATCAGTGGCTGCATCTTAGCACCGCCACCGGCGAATATGCGCAGATCGCCTCGCAGTGGCTGGGTGTGATTAAGTAAACTCATGCCTGATGCATCGCGCCGCTACTGGAGCGGCGCGATTATTGCGTGGCTCAAAAGGGGCAACGTGGCCCCATTCGAGCACTCAGCGATACAAACTCGCTTTACCCAATCCACCAAACAGATTCATCTTGTAGCGAATCACCGCTTTGGCGGCGGTAATGGCTTCCGGATAAATCACGTTAGGATCCCACCAGGTTTCACGTGCCAGAATCTCGCGCAGTTTGGCGAAGTAGGCGTACTTCATATCGCTGGAAATATTGATTTTGCCCACGCCGAGGGTCACCGCCTCAGCAATCTCCGCATCCGGGTTAGCAGACCCCCCGTGCAGCACCAGCGGAATATCGGTGCGTTGAGCAATATCCTTCAGAATATGCATCTGCAGTTCCGGCTTCATATCTTTTGGATAGATACCGTGTGCGGTGCCAATTGCCACTGCCAATGTATCGACGCCGGTGCGTTGGATAAAATCTTCTGCCTGCGCCGGTTCGGTATAGATCACTTTGCTAACGCCACCTTCCACGGTGGTGCCGGTATCGCCAATGGTGCCGAGTTCACCTTCCACCGACACGCCCACCGAATGCGCCAGCTTCACCACCTCTTTGGTCAGCGCCACGTTCTCTTCGTACGGCAGCAGTGACCCATCGATCATCACCGACGTAAATCCACATTGGATGGCGCGCAGCACCTGCGCAATCGATGCACCGTGGTCGAGGTGAATGGTGAAGGGCACTTTGCTCTTCAACGTGCGTTCCCGCACATAGCCAAAGAATTCATCGGTCACAAACTCCAGCTCACTCGGGTGAATCGAGATGATCGCCGGGGTGTTAGTGGCTTCGGCTTCCTCCACCACGGCACGGATAAAGCAGCTGTCTGCTACGTTAAATGCGCCGATGGCGTAGCGGTGTTCACGAGTCGGTGCCAACATCTCTTTCATTGAAATCAACATGTTAATATTTCCTCAACGTGAGTTTTACCAGAGCCGACGCGTGCGCCGACCCGATGATGGATAAAAAGGGAAATGCTTCTGCATCCTGTTGCTGCACGACTTATCGCGCGGTATCTTGCCGCTGCTTTAAATCCCGATGACCGAAGCGGCTTTTCAAGTGCGTATAAATGCGTCAAATCACGTGCGTTCGTTTCAGCGCTACGCTTAAATGCGTACCCTACGGTCCCCCGTAGGGGTGCCATTTAGGGTGAGCGCGCCCGAGCACTACGCTTTGCCAGCCGATCCCGACCAGCTCAGATACTCAATCACCACTTCACGGCAGGCGGATTCCATCAGCCCAAGCAGATCGGCCAGTTCCGCGTGCGGATGCTGTTTCAGCGCCTGCTCAACCGCGTTTTTACCGGCATCAAACACTGCGGCACCGACGTTAATCTTCGCCACACCATGCTGACTAACGCGGCGAATATCCTCGGCGGGTGTGCCCGAACCACCATGCAGTGCCAATGGGCGTGTTGAGACCGCATGCAGCTCCTGCAAGCGCTGGAAATCAATCTTCGGCTTCACGCCCGCTGGATAGAGCCCGTGCGCAGTGCCCACCGAAATCGCCAGCAAATCGATATCGGTTTGCTCAATAAACGGCAGCACGTCAGCAACCTGCGTCATCTTTACGGAGGCATCGGCTAACTCGTAGGTCGGCGCATCGGCGATATGCCCCAGCTCGCCTTCGACGCAAACGCCAGCGGTGTGCGCCATCTTCACTACCGCTGCGGTCTGGCGAATATTTTCGGCCAGCGGATCGGCAGAGGCATCGATCATCAGGCCGGTAAAGCCGGCGCGAAACGCCTGACCAATCAGCGGAAAGGCCTTGCCGTGGTCCAGCGCCAGCGCAATCGGTACCGTGGCGTCTTTCGCCAGCGCCTGCACCAGCGGCACCGCCACGGCGGGTGGGAAGTGTGTGCTGTGACCCTGATAGACATTCAATATCAGCGGTGCACGCTGCTGTTCGGCGGCCTGAATCGCCGCCCGCGCGGTTTCAAGGTTGAAGCAGTTTATCGCCAGCACGGCATATTGCTGCTTAGCGGCGGCCTGAATCAGGTCATTCATCATGGCAAACATGGTGGCTCCTTATTCCAGTGTGAATTTGATCTCTTCGTCGCGGACGCCAGGGGCTTCCACGTCATCGAACTCTTCATCTGCCTGCGTCACTGGCTTCTTCATTAGCGACAGCATCACGCCACACACCACGGTGCCGATGCCCAGCGCCAGACAGAACATCAGCGGTTTGGTGAACAGCGGCACCACAAACATGCCGCCGTGCGGCACCGGTGCTTCCACGCCCCATACCATAATCAGCCCACCGGCGATGGCAGAGGCCACCACGCAGCTGCCGACCACACGCAGCAGGTCACGCGCCGCAATCGGAATCACCCCTTCGGTGATCATGCAGATACCCATCGGGAAGGCGGCTTTCAGCGCCTCTTTCTCCGCTTTGGTGTACTTATGGCGCGTCAGCAGATACGACAGCGTGATGCCAAACGGCGGAATCATTGAGCCGACAAACTTCACTGCTTCCGGGCCATAAATCCCGTCGACCAGCATGCCGTCGGCGAACAGCGACATGGTTTTGTTGATGGGGCCGCCGAAGTCAAAAGTCGCCATCGCACCCAGCACCGCACCCAGCACAAACTTCGATCCGCCCTGCATCGATTCCAGCAGATGAATCAGCGCCTTCTGCAGCCAGACAATCGGCTGGCCAATAAAGGTCATCATCAACAGACCGGCGATGATGGTGCTCAACACCGGCAGCACCATAATCGGCATCAACCCCTGCATTGACTGCGGCAGCTTAATGGTGCGGCGCAACAGCAATACCGTGTAACCCACCAGGAAGCCGCCGAGCATACCGCCGATAAAACCGGTGCCGATCTGCCCGCAGATAAAACCGACGATCAAACCGGGCGCAAAGCCGGGACGATCGGCGATGGAGTAGGCGATGGCCGCGCTGATCAGCGGCACGATCAAGCCCATGCCCCAACCGCCGATCTGATTCAACATCCAGGCGATAGTGCCGGTTTGCTTGCCGACATCCGGCCCGCCAATCACCTGGCCGAGCGCGATACAGATCCCGGCGGCGACGATCAGCGGGATCATCCAGGATATCCCGGTGAGCAGATGGCCTTTGATCTCTTGTCCGTACTGACGTTTGTTGTCGTTCATGATGGATCTCCTCAGGCACGCGCCAGTGAATCCGCCACTTTTTCGAGGAATTTCACCGGTGACTTGATCACCACTTCGGTTTTCACTCGTACGATGGGTTTGCCCTGAAAGCGTTCTTCACCGTTGATCTTCACATCAATGGCGAGGATCACCACGTCAGCGGCAGCGATGTCTTCACGCGTCAACGCGGTTTCAGTGCCGATGGTGCCCTGGGTTTCAACGTGGATGGTGTGGCCCAGTGCATGAGCGCCTTTGATCAGTTTTTCACGCGCAATATAGGTATGCGCGATGCCTGCCGTGCAGGCCGCTACACAGACGATATTCATGTGTCACCTCAAAGAGTTAGGGGATTAACAGAGGTCGGTTTCGGCGTACTGGCTAAACAGCCGGATGATATTGCTGGGGTCGTTTTCCACCAGCAGTTGGGCTATCACCTCATCATCGGCCAGCGCGCTGGCCACCTGCGACAACAGGCGAATATGGGTGGTGTTCTGATCTTCCAGTCGCACCGCGAACAGGATGATGCAGCGCACCTGGCTGCCATCGAGCGTTTCCCAGGGGATATCCTGTTGGGTACGACCAATGGCTAATGTGGTGTGTTGGACGGCGGAAGACTTGCCGTGCGGAATGGCAACGTGGTTTTCGAACCCGGTTGAGCCCTCAGCTTCACGCAGCCAGACATCTTCAATAAAGGCTGCACGATCGGTGATGGCGCCGTCCTGATACAGCAGATCGGTTAGTTCGTTAATCACTTCTTCTTTGGTGGTGGCGGTGAGCGCCAGGTTAACGCGGCGTGGCGTCAGAATGCGGGAAATGTCCATGGGTTTTACCTCATTCAATTAATGTTCAGCCAACGCGCAGTGCGCGCCGTCCGGCAGCTGGCTGCCAATCATGGCGTCAGTGACCCGCCGGATATCGTCATCGTTAAAAAATGCACTCACATACACTGCTGGGATTGGCCCGGCGTTGAGATGGATAGTGGTGATCACTAAATCCACTGTCTGGTTCTGACAAAACGCGGCGTGATTGCTGGCAGAGACCACACCCGCAATTTCCCAGTCAGGGAACGCCCGCAGGATGCGGCTCTTCAGCAGATGCGACGTCCCCACGCCGCTGGAACACACCACCAGAATGCGTTTATGGGCAATTTGCCGCTCCAGCGCGGCCTGGAAATGCACGCAGAGATAACCGATTTCGTCGTCAGCCACTGGCGAAAGCCCGTAAGTGCGAGCGGTTAATTGCATCGCCTGGTGCGTTAACGAAAATATGCCTTTCATTTCCTGCTGAATATCCTCCAGCAGCGGATTGCGAATATGAATATGATATTTGAGTCGATTTAAGAGTGGCTTTATATGCACCAGTAAGCCGTCAAATAATAATCGGTCCTGCGCTAAATCTTGCTGAATAAAGGCTGCGAAACGATCAATTAATTCACAGGTTATTTTTACGGACTCTGCGGTGCAGAATTGATTATGCATCGGCGCATTATCGCCGCGCTCTTCCACCACAATGCCGGATGACACGATATATTGATAAATAAAACCCACTTCATCGGCGGGCAGGGCACAGCACATCCGCTGTTCAATCTGCGTCACCATTTGCTGGGCAATCAGTAAAATGCGCTGATCGAGATCCTGCATTGTGGCCAGAGTGGCCAGTGCCAGAGCATTCCCCTGCGCCATCCGATGCATCATGATCAGAATATGGGTGCAGAGGTTCAGATACCAGGCATCGCCTAGCGGGTAACTGAGTTGCTGCTCCATCTGTTGCAGCAGCGTCTGCACAAAAGCCACATCCTCATTGCCAAAATAATGCACCAGTGCCTGCTGGCTGCCGGGATCGAGACGCGGCAACAGCGGCGTACCGGCAACGTTTTGCTGCATCACATCATTGATCAGGGAGACCATTGCCTGACGCAGCGCCTGTTCGTTACCTTCGATATGGGTGCCACCTGGCCCACGTTGCAGCGTCAAACCCAACGGCTGTAGCCACTCTTCAATCACTTTCAGGTCATTCACAATCGAGGCGTGGCTGATAAAATAGCGTTCCGACAGCTTACTGATAGAGGTCGCACGCGGGGCGTCACTCAGCAACTGCGAGGCAATTTTTACTCGGCGGCTGTTTTGCCCCAGCGCATCGGCACTGCTTTCATCGCCGTTGAGTTGCTGCTCCAGTTGCAGGCGCTGCTGGATATCATCAACCCGCAAACGCACGCCGCGGCCTGGGGTTTTCTCCAGCGTCAGTGACCAGCTACCAAGCCAGCTTTCCAGCCACTGCAAGTCGCGCCGAATCGTCTTTTCTGACACGCCCAACTGTAGGGATAATTCTCTGATCGGCAGAGGTGCAGCATGTTGCAACAGCAGTTTGACTAAACGGTGTTGTCGCGAAGTCAGTATTTGCATTCGGTCACCCTTTATTTTGGCAAAGCGTTTTTAAGATTATTTCCTCGTTATCTATTTCTTCATGCCAGAAATCAGGAGCGCAATATTGATGTCTTATGGAGTATAAATTTAGGAAAGGACGGTGTAAGCAACAATACTAAATGTTGTCCATGATTACGGACAGCTTTAATACACCTGAAATTGTTAATAATTAATTGCGATCCTGCTCACATATTAATGGGAATATTGATTGTGATATTGATCTCATTCCTTTTTCATTTTCCAACCGATATCACGTTATTTAATGCCATACGATTCTGCCTGCGGTCATTGGCTTCCCTGTGACTAACTCGCACGAATAAGGTACTATCCTCGCCAAATGAGCGCCGGATGCCCCGCCGTTGCGGGCCACGAAGTGAGGATGCGAGCTTAATGAGCGAATTGACGCAGGATGGTGCAGAGCGTCTTGCCCTGCACAAATTTACGGAAAACGCGTACCTGAACTACTCCATGTACGTGATCATGGACCGCGCACTGCCGTATATCGGCGATGGCCTCAAGCCGGTGCAGCGCCGAATTGTATACGCGATGTCGGAACTGGGCCTCAATGCCAGCGCCAAATTCAAAAAATCTGCCCGTACCGTCGGTGACGTATTAGGTAAATACCATCCGCATGGCGACAGCGCCTGTTATGAAGCGATGGTGTTGATGGCACAGCCGTTCTCCTATCGCTACCCGCTGGTGGATGGTCAGGGCAACTGGGGTGCGCCGGACGATCCCAAATCCTTCGCCGCGATGCGTTACACCGAGTCACGCCTCTCCAAATATGCCGAGATTTTGCTGGGTGAGTTGGGACAAGGTACGGTCGATTACATCCCGAACTTTGACGGCACCATGCAGGAGCCGAAGATGTTGCCGGCACGTCTGCCGAATATCCTGCTGAACGGCACCACCGGTATCGCCGTGGGCATGGCCACCGATATCCCACCGCACAACCTGCGTGAAGTGGCGGAAGCGGCGGTGAAGCTGATCGACAAACCCAACACTACGCTGGATGAGTTGCTGGATATTGTGCAGGGTCCGGATTATCCGACCGAAGGCGAGATCATCACGCCGCGCAGCGAGATCCGTAAAATCTACCAAAGCGGGCGCGGTTCGATCCGTCAGCGCGCGGTGTGGAAGAAAGAAGATGGCGATGTGGTGATCACTGCACTGCCGCACCAGGTTTCCGGTGCGCGCGTGCTGGAGCAGATCGCTAACCAGATGCGCAATAAAAAGCTGCCGATGGTGGAAGATCTGCGTGATGAATCCAACCACGAGAACCCAACGCGTCTGGTGATTGTGCCACGCTCGAATCGTGTGGATGTGGAGCAGGTGATGAATCATCTGTTTGCCACCACCGATCTGGAAAAAAGCTACCGCGTTAACCTGAATATGATTGGTCTGGATAACCGTCCGGCGGTGAAAAACCTGCTGGAGATCCTGTCTGAATGGCTGGTGTACCGTCGCGATACCGTGACGCGCCGCCTGAACTATCGTTTAGAGCGCGTACTGCGCCGCCTGCATAACCTCGAAGGTTTGCTGGTGGCGTTCCTCAACATTGATGAAGTGATTCACATCATCCGTACCGAGGACGAGCCTAAGCAAGTGCTGATGTCGCGCTTTGAACTCAGCGATACGCAAGCCGAATCCATTCTGGAACTGAAACTGCGCCATCTCGCCAAACTGGAAGAGATGAAGATTCGTGGTGAGCAGGCGGAGCTGGAGAAAGAGCGCGATCAACTGCAGGCGATTCTGGCGTCCGAACGCAAGATGAGCAACCTGCTGAAGAAAGAATTGCTGGCAGATAGCGAGACCTACGGTGACGATCGCCGTTCGCCGCTGCATGAGCGTGAAGAAGCTAAAGCGCTCAGCGAAACCGAGCTGGTGAGTGCCGAGCCGGTGACGATTGTGCTGTCGCAGATGGGCTGGGTGCGCAGCGCCAAAGGCCACGATATCGATCCAACCGGCCTCAGTTACAAAGCCGGTGATAGTTACCTCGCCGCCGCACGCGGTAAGAGCAATCAGCCAGTGGCCTTTATCGACTCCACCGGCCGTAGTTATACGCTGGATCCGACCTCGTTGCCGTCGGCACGCGGGCAGGGCGAGCCGCTAACCGGCAAACTGACGCCACCGCCAGGTGCCGCGTTTGAACAGGTGCTGATGGAAGCGGACGACCAAAAACTGTTGATGGCCTCCGATGCGGGTTATGGCTTTATCTGTACCTTTGCCGATTTGATTTCGCGCAACCGCGCCGGTAAAGCGCTGCTAACGTTGCCAGACAATGCCAAAGTGATGACGCCAATGGCGGTGCATTCGGGCGATGATATGCTGCTGGCGATTACCCAGGCCGGACGTATGTTGATGTTCCCGGTGGGCGATCTGCCACAGATGTCGAAAGGCAAAGGTAATAAAATCATCTCTATTCCATCAGCGGATGCCGCTGCGGGCGTGGATAAGCTGCAGTGGTTGCTGATTCTGCCGCCGGGCAGTTCGATTACCCTGTATGTCGGCAAGCGTAAGCTGATTTTGCGCGATGAAGATCTGCAAAAAGTGCGTGCCGATCGCGGTCGTCGTGGCAGCGTGTCGCGTGGCCTGCAGCGCATTGATAGCGTGGAAGTGAACGCGCCAGCGCGCCCGAAAAGTGACGCCAGTAGCGAAGAATAAGACTGACCAGGCAATGGATTGCCCAACTTGAGGAAGCTATGTTACTAATTTTACGCACGATTATTGTTATCGTTTATTCGATTTTGGTGTGCATCTTCGGCAGTATCTGGTGTTTGTTCTCACCGCGCAATCCTCGCCATGTGGCGACGTTCGGCCATATGTTTGGTCGCCTGTCGACGGTGTTTGGCGTCAAAGTCGAGCTGCGCAAACCCGCCGACGCGGAGAGCTATGGCAATGCGATTTACATTGCCAACCATCAGAACAATTACGACATGATCACGGCGGCGAAGATCGTGCAGCCGACCACGGTCACCGTCGGCAAAAAGAGCCTGCTGTGGATCCCATTCTTTGGTCAACTCTACTGGCTGACCGGTAATTTGCTGATTGACCGTGATAACCGCGCAAAAGCGCATGGCACCATCGGTGAACTGGTCGAGCAGTTTAATAAAAAGAAGATTTCATTCTGGATGTTCCCGGAAGGTACCCGCAGCCGTGGCCGTGGTTTACTGCCGTTTAAAACCGGTGCGTTTCATGCTGCAGTGGCAGCAGGTGTGCCGATCATTCCTGTGGTGGTGTCGAATACCCACGGCAAAGTGAAACTTAATCGCTGGAACAACGGCCTGGTGATTGTTGAAATGCTGCCGCCAGTGGATACCAAACAGTTTGAAACCACCTCGGTGCGCAAATTAGCCACCCACTGCCGCGAATTAATGTCTGCTAAGCTGGAAGAATTGAACGCCGAAGTCGCCGAACGCGAAAAAAACGGTAAACTCTAGCCATCCACGGGGTAGAAACGCTGCCCCGTGCTCATCACAGCAAAAACTCACTAACAAGAACAACATGGACACGGCGTCTTCACGCCCCGCTCAAAAGGTCTGAAGTTTTATGTCTTGCAGCAGACGTCAGTTTATTCAGCTTTCCGCCGGTGTTGCGCTGGCGACCAGTAGCATGCCTTATGCCGCCTACGCTGCGGCTCCGATGGGCGATGTGCCGCTTCCTGTTCCGCCACTGCTTGAGTCTCGCCGTGGCCAACCGCTCTTTTTGACGCTGCAACGCAGCCATTGGTCATTTAGCGGTAATAACAATAAAGTGCCGGTCTGGGGTATTAATGGCATGTACCTCGGTCCCACGGTGCGCGTCTACAGCGGCGATGACGTGAAGTTGATTTACAGCAACCGTCTCAACGAACCGGTGGCGATGACGGTAAGTGGATTGCAGGTGCCGGGTGCCTTAATGGGCGGTGCACCGCGCATGATGTCAGCCGGCGTTGACTGGGCGCCGGTATTGCCGGTACGTCAGGGCGCATCGACCTTGTGGTATCACGCCAATACGCCAAATCGTATGGCGCCACACGTCTACAACGGTCTGGCGGGCATGTGGCTGATTGAAGATGACGTCAGCAAAGCGCTGCCGCTGCCCAAACACTATGGCGTTGATGACTTCCCGCTGATTATCCAGGACAAGCGTCTCGATAACTTTGCCACGCCGGTTTATAACCCACCATCAGACGGCGGTTTCCTCGGGGATACGTTGCTGGTCAACGGCGTGCAGAATCCGTATGTCGAGGTGTCGCGTGGTTGGGTGCGTCTGCGCCTGTTGAATGCTTCGAACGCGCGTCGCTTTGATTTGAGCTTCTCGGATAATCGTCCGTTTACCGTGATTGCCAGCGATCAAGGCTTCCTGCCTGCGCCCGTTGCGGTGCAAACGCTGTCGCTGGCACCCGGTGAACGCCGTGAAGTGCTGGTGGATATGTCGCAGGGCGATGAAGTCTCGATTACGGCAGGGACTGCGGCGGGCCTGATGGATCGCCTGCGTGGTCTGTTTGAACCTTCCTCCATCCTCGCCAACACGCTGGTTCTGAGCCTGCGGCCAACCGGCTTACTGCCGCTGGTTACCGACAATCTGCCGATGCGTTTATTAGCGGATCAGATTCTGGATGGCGTGGCGGTGCGCACGCGCGAATTCCGCATTGGCGACAGTGTGCCGGGCATCAATGGCGCACTGTGGGACATGAGCCGCATCGACACCACGGTGCAACAGGGCACCTTTGAACGCTGGATTATCCATGCCGATCGCCCGCAATCGCTGCATATTCAGGG
>NZ_DAMDQC010000130.1:0-12412 GCF_032082325.1 Pantoea sp. CTOTU50773
TATCCGACAGCCAGAAGAAAAAATGCCAGTCAGGCTTAACTGACTGGCATTAGGCATTGAATGCCGACCTTTCTTTTAATGCAGCGCCTGATCGCGCAGCCAATTCCGGAACAACGTTATCTCCGCATCATGCTGACGTGACATTTTCGTCATCATCCAGGTGGCGCGGTCCACACGCACAAATCCCAATGGGGCGATAAGCGTACCGTCGCTCAACTCCTGCCTGACCAGTAAGCGCGGGGCCATGATCACCCCTAAACCATTTCTCGCCGCCTGAATGCCCAGAGTGAGATTATCGAAATGCTTACCGACCCAATAATTGCCACGCGCACCGCTGGTTTTCGCCCACTCGGCCCAGGCGTGCAGTCGTGTATCGGCATGCAGCAGCGGCAATGACGCTAAATCCTGCTCATTGTGAAAACGCGCAGCATACTGAGGCGCGCACAGCGGGCCGATGTAGTCATCGCTGATCAGCGTAGCATCAATATCCTCATCCGGTGACTGCTCATAGCTGAGAATCAGCACATCGGTGTGTTCACTGCGCAACTGGTCGATCTCCACCAGCGGCTGAAACTGCACTTCAATATCGGGATAGCGTTGATAAAAACTGCTAATACGTGGAATCAGCCATTGCGAGAGAAAACTGGGCGCGCAAGAGACGCTGAGGTGATGACGCATGCCGGTGCGAATGCTTTCGCAGGTGGTGGAGAGTTCGCTAAACGCCTTCTGACAACTCACCAGCAAGCGCTCGCCGTGTGAGGTTAATTTGACGCGCCCATTGGTACGGACGAATAAGGGCTTTCCCATCCAGCTTTCCAGCTGTCGAATCTGATGGCTAATGGCGCTGTGTGTCACATGAAGACGCTCGGCCGCCACGCTAAAACTGCTGTGCAGTGCTGCCTGATGAAAATAGTGCAGTGCACGTAACGACGGAAGCGCGGTCATACTCATCCCCTGTGTAAAAACCTAACAGGGATTGTCAGTTTATATCATTTTAATGTCCAGCCGCATTGGCCTAACCTTTCCCCCAGATTATGGCGGGTTGACGGATGGCGTTGTCTGTGTTTAAAGCGGCTAATGTTCCCCCTCAATCTGCGACACACACAGCATCTTTATAATTAGAGAAATCTCACGCGATGGATCACCAACATGCTTCTGCCAGGGCGGCGGCAGCGCGCGATCGACTTCGCGGCTTGCTTTCACGTCACTATCGGCTGGAAAATTACGACCTCTTCTTTGCACCTTCTTTGCATATTTCGCGGGTGCTGCTCTCACAACTGTTTTTACGTCAGGAACAGGCGCGCAATCAAACGCGTTACGCTTCGCAATATCCGGTCAGTGAACTGAGTGTGTTACCCGCAGTGCCGATGATGGCTGGTAACATTGCGCTGGTGGAGCATGTCGACATGCTGCAGGGTCGGGTGCGTCCGCTGGCGGAGTGTCAAAGTCAGGGCGTGACCGACGCCTCGGAATCCTTTGCCACCTTGTTGCATAAACGATTAATCAGTGATGCGCGATTGTTTGTGGCGCGGCTCGATCGTCATGCGGCGTTAAGCAGTGACCTGGTGTTAATTGCATTGAAAACCTGCGATTTCAGCACGCTAGTGCGCAGCGAATTGCGGTTATTTGAGCAGGGACTGGCCTTTGGCTCGTCACTGGATCAAACTCTTGAAATGATGGAAAACAGCGACTGGCGGCCGTTTAATATCGCTAGCGTGGATAATATTACGCTTGAGGCCCCGGTTCAGCTGCAATCGATTCAGCAGCACGGCTTACCGTTCGCCCTGTTCCCCATGCCGGTCAGTCTTACCTTGCCCGACTTACCGCAGGATATGCATCTGCTTCCCGCTCCTCACCGATTGCGCCTGCATGCCAACGTGCGCGGCGGTGTGAACAAAAATCAAAACGTCACGCCGATCCTGAAGAGACGTCTGAAAGACGTGTTAAGCGTTAGCCTTGATTCTTAAAAACGGGCACTCTGCTGGTGTTTTGCGCTAAAGCAAGTCAAAGTAAAGCTTTCACCGGAAGCGCGCCCGTTTCCTTGTGGTGCGCGGGTCATAATGGTATGTTCTTGGCCTTCTCAGATTGATCAATGCGATTCGCAAGGGGAATTACGCAATGCGTATTATTCTGCTCGGGGCACCGGGCGCAGGTAAAGGCACTCAGGCTCAATTCATCATGGAGAAATACGGTATTCCGCAAATCTCCACCGGTGACATGTTGCGTGCGGCAGTTAAAGCAGGCACCGAACTGGGCCAACAGGCGAAAGCCATCATGGATGCCGGTAAACTGGTGACAGACGAGCTGGTGATTGCGCTGGTTAAAGAGCGTATCGCGCAGGAAGACTGCAAAAACGGTTTCCTGCTCGATGGCTTCCCACGCACCATCCCACAAGCTGATGCCATGAAAGACGCGGGTATCAATGTTGACTTCGTGCTGGAGTTTGCCGTACCGGACGAACTGATTGTGGATCGTATTGTTGGTCGTCGCGTGCATGCGCCGTCTGGCCGCGTGTATCACGTCACCTATAATCCTCCAAAAGTGGAAGGCAAAGATGACGTGACCGGCGAAGAGCTGACCACGCGTAAAGACGACCAGGAAGAAACCGTGCGTAAGCGTCTGGTGGAATACCATCAGCTGACTGCACCGCTGATTGCTTACTACAGCAAAGAAGCGGAAGCCGGTAACACCCAGTATCACAAGATCGACGGCACCCGTAAGGTGGCTGAAGTGAGCACGCAGCTGGCCGGTATTCTCGGTTAATGCGGATCAGGGGCCGGTTGTCCGGCCCTTTTACAGCAATTGCTTTCCCCTCCCACGATTTCCGCTACAATTTCCCCCTGATTTTGATCCATTCGTTTTGACATCAAGGAAATACCAATGAGGCAAGAAAAGCCTGGGGTTTTGCTGGTCAACTTAGGCACACCTGATGCGCCTACAACACCTGCCGTTAAGCGCTATCTGAAACAGTTCCTTGGCGACCCGCGCGTGGTGGATACACCGCGTTGGTTGTGGTGGCCGATTCTCAATTTCGCCATTTTGCCGTTCCGTTCGCCGCGCGTGTCGAAACTGTACGCCTCGGTGTGGATGAAAGAAGGCTCTCCGCTGATGGTGTTCAGCAAGCAGCAGCGCGATGCGCTGGCGCAGCGCGTGGATATGCCGGTTGAGCTGGGCATGAGCTACGGCCAGCCAAGCCTCGACGGGGCGGTACAGCGTTTGCTGGACCAGGGTGTCACCAAACTGATTGTGTTGCCGCTCTATCCGCAATTCTCGTGCTCGACGGTGGCTGCCGTTTGGGACGGATTATCCGCCAGCTTTAAACCGCTGCGCTCCCTGCCTGAAGTGGCTTTCATTCGCGATTATGCCGAGCATCCTGCCTATATCGCAGCACTGAAGGCTTCGGTTGAGCGTTCGTTTGCGCAGCATGGCGAACCGGACCTGCTGGTGCTGTCGTATCACGGCATCCCACAGCGCTTTGCCGACGAAGGTGATGATTATCCGCAGCGCTGCAAAGACACCACCGAGGCGCTGGCTGCCGCGTTGGGCATCGCGCCGCACAAAATCATGATGACCTTCCAGTCACGCTTTGGTCGCGAGCCATGGTTGACACCGTACACCGACGAAACCATGCAAGGTTTACCGGCCAAGGGCATCAAACATGTGCAGGTGATGAGTCCCGGCTTCTCCGCAGACTGCCTGGAAACCCTGGAAGAGATCAGCGAGCAGAACTGTGAGTTCTTCCTGCACGCCGGTGGCGAGAAGTTCGAATACATTCCCGCGCTCAACGCCGATGACGAGCACATCGAGATGATGGTTCAGCTGGTCAACGCACGCCGATAAAGTGCTGGCAGAGAGTGTGATATCATTCTCTGTCAGATTTCCCTTACGGCAGCCACGATGAAATTTCCCGGCAAACGCAAATCCAAACACTATTTCCCCGTTAACGCGCGCGATCCGCTGCTGCAAGCCACACCTCAAGAGCAGGAAGAGGGCAGTTGGGTGGTGGGTATCGACCAGACGCTGGTGGATATTGAAGCCAAAGTTGATGATGACTTTCTGCAACGCTACGGGCTGAGCGCCGGCAACTCGCTGGTGATCGACGATGCTACCGCAGAAGCTTTGTATGACGAGCTAATGCGCGATGCGCTGATCAGCCATCAATTTGCCGGCGGCACCATCGGTAATACGCTGCACAACTATTCCGTGCTGGCCGATGACCGTTCCGTATTGCTCGGCGTGATGTGCAACAACATCCAGATTGGCGGCTACGCTTATCGCTATCTGTGCAACACCTCCAGCCGTATGGATCTCAACTTCCTGCAGGGCGTGGATGGCGCGATTGGCCGCTGCTTCACTCTGATTGGTGAGCAGGGCGAACGCACCTTTGCCATCAGCCCGGGTTTAATGAACCAACTGCAGGCGGACAGCATTCCGGAAGAGGTGATTGCCGGGGCGTCGGCGCTGGTGCTGACTTCCTATCTGGTGCGCTGCCAGCCGGGTGAACCGATGCCAGCGGCCACGCTGCGTGCCATCGACTACGCGAAAAAACATAACGTGCCGGTGGTGCTGACGCTGGGAACCAAATACGTGATTCAGGACGATCCGCAGTTCTGGCGCGATTTCCTGCGTGATCATGTGTCGATCGTGGCGATGAACGAAGAAGAGGCGCTGGCGCTGACGGGTGAGCAGGATCCGCTGCTGGCGTCGAATATTGCGCTGGACTGGGTGGATCTGGTGCTGTGCACTGCTGGCCCTACCGGTTTGTATATGGCTGGCTTCACCGAAGATGAATTCAAGCGCAAAACCAATCATCCGCTGCTGCCGGGCTCAATTGCCGAGTTCAACCAATATGAGTTCAGCCGCGCTATGCGTCATCAGGATTGCCAGCAGCCGCTGCGCATCTTCTCGCACATCGCGCCTTATATGGGCGGCCCTGAGAAGATCATGAACACCAACGGCGCGGGCGATGGTGCTCTGGCCGCGCTGCTGCACGACATCACTGCCAATAATTTCCACCGCCAGAAAGTGCCGAACTCCAGTAAACACGCACGCGGTTATCTCACCTATTCGTCGCTGGCGCAGGTGTGTAAGTATGCCAACCGGGTGAGTTATCAGGTGCTGAATCAGCATTCACCGCGTCTGATGCGCGGGCTGCCTGAGCGGGAAGACAGTTTAGAAGAGTCGTACTGGGACAGGTAACAGTGAACCCGTAACGGCGCGATTTATCGCGCGTTTGTTGGCAGCGGTGCTGCTTGAATTGCGCGATTAATCCCGCCGCTACGGTGTCTGTTGAATAGCGGCGCTACGGTATCAGTTGAATTATGGCGCTACGGTGTCTGTTATATCGGGCACTCCCGCACAATCGGGTTCTGCGCAATCTCTTCCTGCAGCACGTTCAACATGCTGTTGGCGATCTCACGCTCGCCCATCACCACGCGATTGGCACCGCGTTCCATGATGTAATTCACTTCATCGTCGTAATGCGCGCGGGCAATAATTTCGATATCCGGACGCTTCTCACGCGCGGCGGTGACAATTTCCCCGGCTTCGTAACCGTTTGGAATGGTCAGCAGCAGCCAGCGTGCACAGTCGAGTCGGGCTAACTCCATGGTATCGACGCGAGCCGCATTGCCCAGCACCGCCTTGATCCCTTGCTCACGCAGCGCTTCAACGCGCGGACGGGAATTTTCCACCACTACCAGCGGCACATCGGCTTCCATCAGCTGCTGGCCCAGCAAGCTGCCAACGCGGCCATAACCCACAATGACCGCGTGATTACAGATATCCAGCGGAATCTGCTTCTCTTCTTCAATCGCCTCTTCCAGCGTCTGCTCTTCGATGGTTTCAGTCTTATCGAGGTAGCGCTCCAGAAGGGTAAACAGAATCGGGTTGAGCATAATCGAGAGGATCGCAGCCGCCAGCACCAGATTGCGTCCTTCATCACTCAACATGCCGAGTGAAATACCTAATCCGGCAAGGATAAAAGCAAATTCCCCAATCTGCGCCAGACTCACTGAAATGGTCATGGCGGTGCGGCGCGAGTGGCCGAGCAGCGTCACCAGCAGCCAGGCGGCGATGGATTTCCCGAGCACGATGATCGCCAGCGCGCCCAGCACCGCCAGCGGCTGCTCGATCAAAATCATCGGGTCAAACAACATACCGACCGAGACAAAGAACAGCACCGCAAACGCATCGCGCAGTGGCAGGGTATCGTGCGCGGCACGGTGGCTGAGTTCGGATTCGTTAAGCACCATACCGGCAAAGAAGGCGCCGAGGGCGAAGGAGACATCGAAGAATTCAACCGCACCGAAAGCGATACCCAGCGCCAGGGCCAGTACGGATAAGGTAAAGAGTTCACGCGATCCGGTGGCGGCACTTTTTGCCAGAATCCACGGCACCAAGCGACGGCCGACCACCATCATCAGCACCATAAAGGCGACGACTTTGCCGATGGTCAGCATCAGGTCCCAGAACAGCAGAGAGGGGCTGGCGTTGCCTTCTTCCAGCATCCCGGCAATGGCGGGCAGCAGCACCAGCGTCAGGACCATCACCAAATCTTCAACAATCAGCCAGCCAATGGCGATCTGCCCCCGCTGGCTATCAATCAGTTGACGCTCTTCCAGCGCACGCAGTAACACCACGGTACTGGCGGTGGAGAGACAGAGGCCAAACACCAGACCGGTCATCCACGACCAGCCCATCGCCCACGACAGCCCCATTCCCAGCAGCGTGGCCACCGCGATTTGCGCGATGGCGCCGGGAATGGCGATCGACTTTACCGACATCAAATCCTTCAGCGAGAAGTGCAAACCCACGCCAAACATCAGCAAGATAACGCCGAGTTCGGCGAGCTCAGGCGCGAGGTTAGTATCGGCGACGAAGCCCGGGGTAAAGGGACCGGCGAGCACGCCAGCCAGCAGATAACCGACCAGCGGGGAGATTCGCAGACGGTTGGCAATCATTCCAAGGATAAAGGCGAGGACCAGGCCCCCGACAATGGTGGTGATCAACGGTGTGGTGTGATGCATGCCTGTCTCCTTGTGTGCAAATGTATCCGCTTGTAACAACCTAGTGTAATGCACAATCGCTAATCACGTTTAAACATTTGAGCGGTGAAAAGCGAGTAAATTGAAAAATTAAGAAGAAAACGCAGCTTAAGCAGCATTTTCCTCAGTTATCTCATACTATCGGCAGGTTTTACGCAGAATGGAGGGGGGCGAGGAAAAAGCGTTGCCCCCCAAAAGTGGCTTACGCGTGGCGGTTATCAGGTAAGAAAGCGGTTAAAAGGCCGATTAAAGGCAGCCAGGCACAGATTTGATATACCCATTCGATGCTGGTGTGGTCTGCCACTACGCCCAACACGGTGGCACCGAGCCCACCCATACCAAAGGCAAAACCGAAAAACAGCCCGGAAACCATACCAATACGCCCTGGCATCAGCTCCTGCGCATACACCAAAATGGCAGAAAACGCCGAGGCGAGAATCAACCCGATGATCACGCTCAACACGCTGGTCCACATTAAGTTGGCGTGGGGCAACAACAAAGTGAAGGGCGCAACGCCAAGAATCGATACCCAAATCACGTATTTACGGCCGATTTTATCGCCAATCGGCCCGCCAATAATGGTGCCCGCAGCCACCGCGCCGAGGAAGGCAAACAGATGGAATTGCGAGGCCTGAACAGAAAGTCCGAACTTCTGGATTAAATAGAAGGTGTAGTAGCTGCTCAGGCTGGTGAGATAGAAGTATTTAGAGAAGATCAGCAGCAGCAAAATGCTGATCGCCAACGCCACTTTCTTACGCGGCAGCGGGTTAACCGGCGCAACCGTTGCCTTTGCCTTACTGGCGCGCTGCTGGTGGCTATACCAGCGGCTGACCTGCAGCAGCACGATAATGCCGAGCAGTGCCGCCAGCACGAACCAGGCAAGATGCCCTTTGCCGTAAGGGGCAACGATCATCGCTGCTAACAGTGGGCCTAACGCGCTACCAAAGTTGCCGCCCACCTGGAACAGGGATTGAGCCAGGCCATGACGTCCACCGGAGGCCATACGCGCCACGCGCGAAGATTCCGGATGAAACACCGAGGAACCACTGCCCACCAGCGCGGCAGCGAGCAGCACCTGCGGATAGGTGCTGGAGAACGTCAGCAGCACCAGACCACACAGCGTAAAGCCCATCCCCACCGGCAAAGACCAGGGTTTTGGGTATTTGTCGGTGTAATGACCGATGATCGGCTGTAGCAGCGAAGCGGTGACCTGAAAGGTTAGCGTTATCAGACCTATCTGGACGAAGTTAAGGCTAAAATCTTTTTGCAGCATCGGGTAGATCGCCAGCAGCAGCGATTGCAGCATATCGTTGAGCAGATGCGCGAGGCTGATGGCACCTAAAATGCCAAAAGCGGTCCGTCCCGGTGCGCGTGCCGGGGTTGCGATGTCACTTGCCATAAAAATCCTGAAGAGTGCGGTTATCGTTATCAGTTTGTTACTACCGCATGACTCTATAAGCCTTTAGTCTTGAGTTAAAGTGCCATCTGTGCGACACAGAAGGGTGATAAAGCACATTAAGTCCACGGCAAAGTGGAAAGACGCAGAATAAGGAGATCGGCTTTGTTGTTATTCCCGCGGAGAGGGCGCTGTCTGGCGCTGATCATGCTGTTGCTGCCGATGCTGGCGCAGGCATGGCAGACGGATCGCAGTTATCGATTCAGTATTCTGCACACCAACGATCATCACGGTCGCTACTGGACCAATGCGCAGGGCGAATACGGTCTGGCGGCGCAGAAAACGCTGATGGATAAACAGCGTTATGATGTGCAGGCCAAAGGCGGTGGTGCCTTGATCCTTTCCGCCGGAGACGTGAATACCGGCGTGCCGGAATCGGATCTGCTCAATGCCGAACCCGATATTCGTGGCATGAACCTCATCGGCTACGATGCCATGGCGCTCGGCAATCACGAATTTGATAAGCCGCTCAGCGTGCTGCAACAGCAACAGAAGTGGGCCAAATTTCCCTTCCTCTCTGCCAATATCTATCAAAAGGGCAGCGACCAGCGTCTGTTCAAGCCGTGGGCGATCTTTAATCGCATGGGGCTGAAGATCGCGGTGATTGGCCTGACCACCACCGATACGCTTAAAATTTCCAATCCGGAAAATATTGCCAATATCGACATCCGCGATCCGGTGAAAGAGACGGAAAAAGCGGTGGCGGAACTGCGTGCCAGTGAAAAACCCGATGTGATTGTGGCGCTGACGCACATGGGCCATTACGACGATGGGCAGCACGGCAGCAACGCACCGGGTGATGTGGAACTGGCGCGCAGCCTGCCGCCGGGCACTATTAATGTGATTATTGGTGGCCACTCGCAGGACGCGGTGTGCATGGAAAAAGATAACGTCAGCGTGAAAGATTATCAGCCCGGCCAGCCTTGTCAGCCCGATCGCCAAAATGGCGTGTGGATCATGCAGGCAAAAGAGTGGGGCAAATACGTCGGGCGCGGCGATTTCACCTTCCGCAACGGCGAATTGACGCTGGACAGCTATCAGCTGATCCCGGTGAACCTCAAGCACGAAGTGAAGAATCTGGATGGCAGTGTTTCCTGGCTTACCTGGCAGGAAGAGATCCCACCCAACAGCGCAATGATGAAATTGTTGACGCCGTATCAACTGCGCGCGGCAAAGAAACTCGACGTCACGGTTGGCAGCAGTGATGGCGTGTTCGTGGGCGAACGCGACAAAGTGCGCTTTGAACAAACCAACCTTGGGCAGCTGATTCTGCGCGCGCAGATGGCAGCGACCCAAGCGGATTTCGCGGTGATCAGTGGCGGTGGCATTCGCACTTCACTGGCCGCGGGCAAACTGAGCTGGCGCGATCTGTTGCAGGTGCAGCCGTTTGGTAATCAGGTGGTGTCAGTCACGCTGACCGGAGACGAATTACTGAAGTATCTTGCCACGGTTGCCAATATCAAGACCAACTCCGGTGGTTTCGCGCAATTCAGCAATATCAGTCTGGTGGCAGATGGCAAAGCGGTGAGTGAGGTGAAGATCAATGGCGAGCCGCTGCAAAAAGACAAAACCTATCGCATGGCCACCAACAGCTTTAATGCCAGCGGCGGTGATGGTTATCCCAACATCGAGGCGCATGCGGGCTTCAGCAATACCGGACTGCGCGATGCGGATGTGCTGCGCGATTACGTCACGGCGCACTCACCGCTGAAAATCGCCGACTATGCGCCAAACGGCATCGTGCATTTAACGGAGCAGCAGGTGCAGGAGCGCGACAAAGCGCAGGAAAAACCCAGGAAGCGTAGCTATCCGCAAGCCATTTTGGCGTGGATCTGGCCGCGTGCGCTGCACAATTAAAAACGGCGCCCGATTGGGCGCCGTTGTTTTATGCCTGACAGGATTTCTGCGTCAGCCAGCGCTGGCGCAATTTATCCCACATCCAGTTATAAGCCATGGTATAGGGCAGGAAGAACAGGAAGAACGCCACTTCCAGCATAAAGGCTTCCAGCAGCGTGATCTTCAGCATCCAGGCGGCAATCGGCAAACCGATAACGATAAAGCCCCCTTCAAAGCCCAGCGCGTGGATGGCGCGCAGGCCGAGGCCGCGTTTTCTCTGCGGCGGCCAGATGCGATCAAAACCGGTGTTATAGATCATGTTCCACAGCATGGCGACCGTTGACAACATAATCGCCAGCGCGCCCATCTGAAACAGCGGCTTTTCCATAATCCAGGCGGCCAGCGGAGCCACAGTGAGAATCGCCAGCACTTCAAATCCTGCAGCATGATAAAAACGTTCTTTCAGCGAACGGGTACGCATATAAACCTCCTTTTAGGTAAAGCGACACATTTTCTCACCGCAAAATGCTAAGATAAAATGATTACCTATCGATAAAAGCGATGGTTCACCATGAAATACTCCCCGGAATCCCTTGAGGCTTTTGTCCAGACCGTCGCCAGCGGCTCGTTTTCTGCGGCGGCGCGTGCGCTGGCCAAAAGCCAGTCCACCATCAGCAGCGCCGTGGCGAATCTGGAAGACGATCTCGGTTTCACCCTGTTCGATCGCAGCGGTCGCCAGCCGGTACTAACCGAGCAAGGACAGCGCGCACTGGCGCAGGTACAGCAGATTCTGGCGGCCAGCCAGCGGTTGGATGAGCTGGCGGTGCGGCTGTCACAGGGCGTGGAACCGCGACTCAGTCTGGCGATTTCTGATTTCTGGCAGGCCGATCATCATGAAAATCTGCTCAACCGCTTTGAAGCGCGTTATCCGGATATTGAATTTGAATGCATGATTGCTGAGGACGCGGACGCGCTGGACCTACTGCAGGCCGGTCGCGTGCATCTCGGCGTGGTGCGTGCGCAGCCGCAACTGCCGCCTGATTTAGCGGTGGCGCGTTTACAGGTGGGGGCGGAAATGGCGATCTATCTGCATCAGGAGCATGTGCTGGCGCAGTCAAAACAGGTGAGTGAAGCACAACTCGGTGAATTGCGTCATTTACGGCTTAATACCTGGGTGCAAAACCGTGAACCCTTGCCTGCTGGCCGAGTGTGGTCGGCGCCTTCTTATTTATTGCTACTGGAAATGGCGGAGCAGGGCTTTGGCTGGAGCGTATTACCGCGCTGGCTGGTGGAGCAGTTTGGTCATCAGGTGTTGAAAGAGTTGCCGGTGCCAGGCTGGCCACAGCGCATCGCGGTGGATGTAATCTGGTCGCGACGCAATCCGCCAGGTCCTGCCGGGCGCTGGATGATTGATCAACTCTGCGCCCAGCAACCGGATTAATCGCGGCGCGCCACGTCGGCCAGTGTGGCATCCAGCAGTCGTGCCAGGTCATGCGCCGCCAGTTCTATATCCAGCCCGCGCTTACCGCCGGAGACAAAGATGGTGGCAAATTCTGCAGCCTGCTGATCGATCACCGTTGGCAGGCGTTTTTTCTGCCCCAGCGGGCTGATGCCACCCACCAGATAGCCGGTGACGCGCTGTGCCAGTTGCGGGTCGGCCATATCCGCTTTTTTGGCGCCCAGCGCCTTTGCCACTTTTTTCAAATCGAGCTGCGAGGAAACTGGCGTCACGGCTACCGCCAGCGCTTTGGCATCGCCGTTGAGCGCCACGAGCAGGGTTTTGAACACCTGGCGTGCATCGAGATTGAGCTTACGCACCGCCTCATCACCAAAATTTGTTTCGTGGCTGTCATGCTCATAAGGATGAAGGGTAAAGGCGACCTTTTGTTTTTCCAGCAGTTTTACGGCGGGTGTCATGTTCTGTCCTTGGTACGAAAATTCTTATTTCAGTTTTGGTGAATAATACTGGCGAAATTCTGAACTTTGCGCGAAAATTGGCCCGCGCCAGCAATGCTGGTGATAACCAAAATCATAAACAAATTCCTCTTTGACGGGCCGATAGCGATATTGGCCT
>NZ_DAMDQC010000131.1:0-12295 GCF_032082325.1 Pantoea sp. CTOTU50773
GGTTTCCAGCGCGGCCCCCGGCTGGCGATCAATGACCGTCACCTCATGTCCAGCCTGCGCCAAATACCAGGCACTCGCCACTCCCACGACACCACTTCCAAGAATCACTACGCGCATAAGCCCCTCGCCGCGGCAAAAGCATAATCAACTATGAATGCTGCCTGAATCAGCATAACCAGACAGCACTTCTTATCTTACATTCGACAGACATATTTCACATGTTTTTCACCTTACTGCACACAGAAATCATGAGCTAGTGCAAAAATCAGGATTTTTTATGCCATAAAACCATTAATCAGCAATTTATTATGCGCAAGGGAGTGCTTTTCTCTTTTTTCAGGAGAAAGCGCCGCAGTCATACAATGCACTTATAAACAGAACTTTATTCTGCAACTTAGATAAAAACCAACAGTTGTCATCAGTAATGACTTAAGCGAGGATTTTTGAATGATTTTCTGCCAAAAGAATTCGATTGAGTTCCGGTTTCGGATAAGCGACAGTGGACTATCATTGAAGTGTTCGCTCAGTTTTATTGGGCTGTCTTTCTCAGGATGAAGCCTTAAACGATCGTGACAGGTGACACTCCGTTGCCTGCCGCTTGCAAAACAGAGGTGCGCTATGACGACAATCTTTGACGAGCCAACCCGGAGCAGTAAACGACTCAGTGATGGACCCGACTGGACCTTTGAACTGCTTGATGTTTATCTGGCAGAAATTGACCGTGTAGCGAAAAGCTATGGGCTTGATACCTATCCGCATCAAATCGAAGTCATCACCTCCGAACAAATGATGGATGCCTACTCCAGCGTGGGTATGCCGATTAACTACGCCCACTGGTCGTTCGGTAAAAAATTCATTGAAACCGAACAACGCTATAAACATGGCCAGCAGGGCTTAGCGTACGAGATCGTCATCAACTCCAATCCTTGTATTGCCTATCTAATGGAAGAGAACACCATGACCATGCAGGCGCTGGTGATGGCGCACGCGTGCTATGGGCACAACTCTTTCTTTAAAAATAACTATTTATTCCGCAGCTGGACCGATGCCAGCTCCATCGTCGATTACCTGTTATTCGCGCGTAATTACATCACCGATTGTGAAGAGCGATATGGCGTCGAAGAAGTGGAGCGGTTGCTCGACTCCTGCCATGCTCTGATGAACTACGGCGTGGATCGCTATAAACGTCCGCAAAAGATCTCGCTGCAGGAAGAGAAAGCGCGGCAAAAAAGCCGTGAAGAGTATCTGCAAAGCCAGGTAAACACCTTATGGCGCACCCTGCCGCGTAAAGAGAAGGAGTCCGTGCACGTGGAAGCGGCGCGCTATCCTTCGGAACCGCAGGAAAACTTACTCTACTTTATGGAAAAAAACGCCCCACTGCTGGAGTCCTGGCAACGCGAGGTGCTGCGCATCGTGCGCAAGGTCAGCCAGTATTTCTACCCGCAGAAACAGACGCAGGTGATGAACGAAGGATGGGCGACGTTCTGGCATTACACCATCCTCAACCATCTCTACGACGAAGGGAAAGTGTCGGAACGCTTTATGATGGAGTTCCTGCACAGCCACACCAATGTGGTGTATCAACCGCCGTATAACAGCCAGTGGTATAACGGCATAAACCCTTATGCTTTGGGCTTCGCCATGTTCCAGGATATCAAGCGTATCTGCCAGTCACCGACGGAAGAGGATCGCTACTGGTTCCCGGATATTGCGGGTTCTGACTGGCTAAAAACGCTGCACTTTGCCATGCGCGAGTTTAAAGATGAGAGTTTCATCAGCCAATTCCTGTCACCCAAAGTGATGCGCGACTTCCGCCTGTTTACGGTAATGGATGACGATCGCAATAACTTCCTGGAAATTGCCGCGATCCACGACGAAGCAGGCTATCGTGCCATCCGCCAGCAGCTGTCAGCACAGTACAACCTGAGCAATCTGGAGCCTAACATTCAGGTCTATAATGTGGATCTGCGCGGTGACCGTTCGCTGACCTTACGCTACGTGCCACAGCAACGTGCGCCGCTGGATAAAAGCCGCCGCGAAGTGCTGAAGCATGTGCATCGGTTGTGGGGTTTCGATGTGATTCTGGAACAACAGAACGAAGATGGCAGCGTTGAGCTGCTGGACCGCTCGCCAACACGTGGACCCGCACTGTAAACATAAAAAAACCGGACTGTTAAAGTCCGGTTTTCTTTTAGCGCTTGCTGGCTAAATCATCGGGCATGCTTTTTTGCATGCTGTGCCAGATCTCTCCACTGCGACGACCATACTCACGTACCGTATCGACAATCTGGTCCTGCGTGGGATTCGCACTGCACAAATCCGCCAGTTGACGATAGAAGCTACGAGCCTGCTGACGCGCCTCGGGATTAGAGAAGTAGTGGCGCCCCACGCGGGTGTACAGCCCTTTCAAACCGTTCAGGATCAAACCATAAATCGGGTTACCGGAGGCAAAGGCCAAACCACGGAACACGCGATAATCCAGTTCGGTGTAGGCTTCTGCTTTATCCTCTTCGCTCAGTGCAGTTTCCAGCACCTCGCGCGCTTTGTCCGGATGATGGCGCAGTGCGCGGCTAATAAAAATCGATGCGATATTGGTACGCACCGACAGCAGATTATCAATCAACTGCGGTACGCTATCGTGATCGAGGCGGGCAAGCGTTTCGAGAATGTTTAGACCGGAGGTTTCCCAGAAATCATTCACGCGCGTGGGTTTACCATGTTGAATGGTTAACCATCCATCGCGTGCCAGACGTTGCAAAACTTCACGCAGCGTAGTGCGTGTAACGCCAATCAGTTCAGAAAGCTCACGTTCAGCAGGCAGAATAGACCCCGGCGGAAAGCGACTGTTCCAGATGCTTTCAATAATATACTCTTCAGCAAATCCTGCGGGGCTTTGCGCCTTAATCACCATAGCATTTATTTCTCATTGCTTTCTTTGTCGTAATGGCACTCATCATACCAGAGCGGCTATAGCGGAAATAGACTGACAACCTATTAAAAGCGCGCGCTGGCGCAAAATTCAGCGGTGTTTTTAAGCGGTCAGACGGCAACGCACTCGTTTGCGTGGTATGGACCTTCTGCCACCTCCGCTTGATCAGTAAATGCGCTTTTTATGGCCTGGATCAGGCTTAAGTCATTTTTGTACATGATTTTTTTCCCTTACCTGGCTGGCACGGTTACGCTTTTGGTTTACACTGCGAAGCATTAATGGTTACAGGATAAGCAATATGTTGCGATATTTGAATCAATGCTCACGAGGACGCGGGGCATGGTTATTGCTGGCTCTGACAGCACTGGCTTTTGAACTGACTGCACTCTTCTTTCAACACGTCATGGGACTGAAACCCTGCGTGATGTGTATCTACGAACGTTGTGCGCTGTTTGGCGTCATGGGCGCAGGTATCGTTGGCGCGTTCGCCCCGAAATCCCTGCCACTGCGCTGGGCCGCTATCCTGATTTGGCTTTACAGCGCTTATAAGGGATTAATGCTTGCGATTGAACATACAAATATTCAGCTGCACCCGAATCCGTTTGTTACTTGTGACTTTGCCGCACGCTTCCCGACCTGGCTGCCGTTGGATAAATGGCTGCCATCAGTATTTGTCGCCAGCGGTGATTGTGCCGAACGCAGCTGGACATTCCTGACCTGGAGCATGCCACAATGGATGATCGTCATCTTTGCCGCGTATCTGCTGGTTGGCGCACTGGTGCTGATTGCCCAGCCGTTTAAGTCAAAACGCCGCGATCTGTTTAGCCGTTAATCAAAATAAAACAGGCAGCTCTCGCTGCCTGTTTTCACGTCAACCGTTACGGTCGGGTCGATCGATAATGTGATCTTCCCAGTCGCGTACTTCACTTTCCCGCACCGCAATGTAACGCACCGAGATACGCTGCGCATGCATCGCCTTTTTCGAACCGGCCACCAGTGGATGCCAGGCAGGTAAAGTCCCGCCCTCGCCTAACAGACGATAGGCGCAGGTACGCGGCAGCCAGTTAAAGGTGGTGAGGTTTTCACGCGTGAGCTTGATGCAGTCCTCTTCGTACTCAAACCGTCGCTCATAGTTACGACACTGGCAGGTTTTAATATTCAGCTGATTACAGGCCACATTGGTGAAATAGATTTCATCGGTATCCGCATCCTGCAACTTGTTCAGGCAGCACTGGCCGCAGCCGTCGCACAGTGATTCCCACTCTGCATCGTCCATTTGGTCAAGGCGTTTTGTCTGCCAGAAAGGTTGTTCAGTCATGATCGCGGTCCGGGTTGTGCAATAAGACCGCACCTTATAAAGGGTTAGGTGCGGTGATGCAAGTTTTACAGTACGCGGGTGGTAATTCCGTGACCGGCCAGCGAGATTTCGAGTTTATCGCCAGATCGCATTGGCCCGACACCTTCCGGGGTGCCCGTCAGGATCACATCGCCGGCGCGCAGCGTAAAGTACTGGCTCATGTAAGCAATCAGCGGCAGGATTTTGTGAATCATATCCGCCGTGCTGCCATGCTGGCGCACTTCGCCATTCACCACTAGCTTCAGTTCAGTATCCTGCGGGTCGCCGCTGAATTCAGAAACTGGAATGAAACCTGACAGCGGGCAAGAGTTATCGAACCCTTTGGATTTTTCCCACGGCTGACCGGCTTTTTTCAGCCCCGCCTGCACATCACGCAGCGTCAGGTCCAGGGCCACACCATATCCGGCAATCGCTTTCACCACATGCTCTTCCGTTGCCTGCTTCAGCGTGGAGCCTATCAGCACCGCCAGTTCCACTTCGTGATGCACTTCGCCGAAGTTGGCTGGAATCGAAAGCGGCTGGCGCAGATCGCACACCGCCGTTTCCGGTTTGATAAACACTACCGGTTCTGTCGGCGTGGCACTGCCCATTTCCTTGATGTGCTTCGCATAGTTGCTGCCCACGCAAACTACTTTGCTGACGGGATAATCCAACAAAGCGCCCTGCCAGTTACGATGCTGATACATGCTGTTCCCCTGCATTAGTAGTGTTTGATGCCAGTCTGACTGGCGGATAGGTCAGGTTCAGTGCCGGAACGCGGCAAGCTGAGGAGGATTATATTAGCGGTTTTATGGCAGCAGACGTGGCGGAAATTGTCAAAAGTCGTTAATCATACGCAACAAACAGGATCACAACCTGGAATTATTGCCCGCAATAATGCTTTAAAGCGGGCGAATAATTAATGCAAATAACACTGAGGATTTTTACAGGGAATATTTACAGATGAATCCGAATTAAACTTTTTTACTCTGATCAAGATGAATGTTGAGCAGACTTTCAACCGGTGGTGGGATCTGTAAATAATAGCCTTGATCGCTCAAACCTTGCTTAACTTTATTGATATCTGCATTAGCCAGTTTGTCGCGTTTGTCCAGTGATAGCACCATTGCTAGCTGGGGTTTACCAAAGCCACGCAGCAGTTCTTCCGGAACGCGCGAAAAATCGTCTTTTTTTTCAACATAAAGATAAGTTTGTTCACGTTGCGGGCTTCTATAGATCACACAAAACATATTTTTTACTCGAATTAACCTATGGCGTCACTTGCCTGAATATAGCAGTAACTATAACATGCTTGCAGAACTTCGAATATTGACCGTTTGATGTTAATGACGATTTTATCGGCGTACATCTTAGGGTCGTAAAACAGGACTGAGTCAGGACAGATGTCGCAAACGCCAATCGAATTCAAGGGAAGCAGTTTTACCCTGTCAGTGGTTCATCTGCACCATTCGCAACCCGAGGTGATTCGTCAGGCGCTGCAGGACAAAATCGACCAGGCACCTGCGTTTTTGCAGAATGCACCGGTGGTGCTCAACGTGTCAGCACTGAACGGTGACATCAACTGGAAACAGATGCAGCAGGCGGTCATCGCCACCGGTTTACGCATTGTCGGTGTCAGCGGTTGTAAAGATGAAGCCCTGAAAAAGATGATTGCCCGTGCAGGCTTGCCGGTGTTGTCAGAAGGCAAAGAGAATCGCAAGCGTGCGGAAGCGCCAGTGGTTGAAGAAGCCCCGCCTATCCTGGCGCCGGTCGCTGAAACCGCCAGCAAAACCCGCATCATCAATACGCCAGTGCGCTCAGGCCAACAAATTTACGCACGGAATGCCGACCTTATCGTCACCAACAGCGTCAGCGCCGGTGCCGAACTGGTGGCAGACGGCAATATTCATATTTACGGCATGATGCGTGGTCGTGCGCTGGCGGGTGCCAGTGGCGAACGTGACAGCCAGATTTTTTGTACCAACCTCGCAGCCGAGTTGGTCTCTATTGCCGGGGAATACTGGATCATGGATCAGATTCCGGCGGAATTTTTTGGTAAAGCCGCGCGCCTGTGCCTTAAAGAGGGCGCGCTCACCATTCAGACACTTTATTAGGCCCCTTTTCTTTCGTTAAGGAAATCAACATTTATGGCACGCATCATTGTAGTTACATCGGGTAAAGGGGGCGTTGGCAAGACCACGTCAAGCGCGGCCATCGCAACCGGTTTAGCGCAGAAGGGCAAGAAAACTGTCGTGATCGATTTTGATATCGGTCTGCGTAACCTCGACCTGATCATGGGCTGTGAACGCCGTGTGGTTTATGACTTCGTCAACGTCATCCAGGGCGATGCAACCTTGAACCAGGCACTGATTCGTGACAAGCGCACGGAGCAACTCTATATCCTGCCTGCTTCACAAACACGTGATAAAGATGCGCTGACCCGCGAAGGCGTGGAAAAAGTATTAAACGACCTGGCCGCGATGGAGTTCGACTTCATCGTATGTGATTCCCCTGCGGGGATCGAAACCGGTGCGTTGATGGCACTGTACTTTGCGGATGAAGCGATTATCACCACCAACCCGGAAGTCTCTTCCGTGCGTGACTCCGACCGCATCCTCGGAATTATCTCTTCTAAATCGCGTCGTGCTGAAAATAGCCAGGACCCGGTGAAAGAGCATCTGCTGCTGACACGTTACAACCCAGGCCGCGTGACGCGTGGCGACATGCTGAGCATGGAAGACGTGCTGGAGATTCTGCGTATACCACTGGTGGGTGTGATCCCGGAAGATCAGTCGGTACTTCGTGCTTCTAACCAGGGTGAGCCGGTCATTCTCGACGCTAACTCTGACGCCGGTAAAGCTTACGCTGATACCGTAGATCGCCTGCTTGGCGAAGAACGCCCCTTCCGCTTTATTGAAGAAGAGAAGAAGGGTTTCCTGAAACGCCTGTTCGGGGGATAACCAATGGCATTATTAGATTTCTTTTTATCCCGTAAGAAGAACACAGCCAACATAGCCAAGGAAAGGCTGCAAATTATCGTAGCCGAGCGCAGAAGGGGCGACAGTGAGCCCCATTATCTGCCGCAACTGAAGCGCGATATTTTGGAAGTGATCTGTAAGTACGTGAAAATTGACCCGGATATGGTGACCGTTCAGCTGGATCAGAAAGGGGACGATATCTCCATCCTGGAACTCAACGTCACACTGCCGGAGACGGAGACGGAAGACGTTCCTAAATGATTGTAGCGGGTTCTTGATTTTCCCCTGCGTTGTGCGCAGGGGAAACCATTCCGCTTATAGCGCCTGCAGGATCTCGTCGATTCGCTTTTGCAGCAATTCACCACGCCAGCCAGTCAGTAATTCTGGTGTACGGCATCCGCTTTTCAAGCCCCAGTATACGCTTAACACCTGATTGATTTGGCGACGTGAAGCCAATAGCTCCTGACTGAAACCCGTCTCTTCGCTTACCTGTAACACCAGCGCTTTGATAGCTTTAAATGCCTTTTTGTAATGCGGATGGTCAATCAGATTGGGCAACGGTTGTGGCAAGGTCGCTTCATCCTGTGCCAGCGCTTCCGCCACCAGCGCCACCATCGCTTTCCCGTGGAAGCGAATCTCGTGACCGTTCAGGCCCAAATGATCGAGCTCACCCAGGCTACCCGGCATAAAGCGCGCCACTTTCCACAGATTCTCTTCACGCACCACAAAATTCACGGCCATGTCTTTCTGACGGGCGATGTTCAAACGCCATGCCGCCAGGCGTTGCAGCGCTGCCAACTGGCGCGGTCGCAACTGCCATGCGTTGGTGATGTCGCGCCATGCATCCTCTGGCTGTAAAACGTCAAGACGACGCTGGCAAAGATTATCGCATTCGCTCAGCGCGGCAGCCATGTTGCCTGCGGCTTGCGTCTGCTCAACTAACTGATGGGCAATCGGCAGAAGATAAGCGACATCTGCTGCGGCATAGTCGCATTGACGCTCAGTGAGCGGGCGCGCCAGCCAGTCAGTACGGGATTCGCTCTTATCCAGTTCGATTTGGTTAAAGTGATTAACCATCGAAGCGAAGCCCCATGACAGCGGCTGCCCAGCGAAGGCCGCCAGGATTTGGGTATCGATCATCGGATCAGGCAGGCATTTAAAACGATGCAAGAAAACTTCAAGATCTTCGCCACCGGCGTGCAGGAATTTCGTCACCTGTTTGTCTTGCAGCAGTGCGATGAACGGCGTCCAGTCACTGATGTTGAGCGGATCGATCAGAACCAGTTGTTCACCATCGAACAGCTGGATCAGACCCAACTGCGGATAGTAAGTGCGCGTGCGCACGAATTCAGTATCCAGCGCAACGGCATTATGCTGGCGCGCTTGTTCGCACACGGCAGCCAGCTGGCTGTTTTGGTCGATCAGGGTGTAATTCACGTATTCATTCTCGCTGCGGCACACTTCGCGCAGCGCTCCATGTTAAAAGCAATAAAAACGCCGGACTGAGCCGGCGTTAACCTGGAGAGAAAGGCAGCTTACTGCCCTTCTCGCTTCGCCTCGTCACGCAATTCGCGGCGCAAAATTTTGCCCACGTTGGTCTTCGGCAGCTCATCTCTAAACTCGATAATCTTCGGCACTTTGTAGCCGGTGAGCTGACGGCGGCAATGATCCAGCACTTCTTCTTTCGTCAGTGATGGATCCTTTTTAACGATGCACACTTTCACCGCTTCGCCGGAAAGGTCGCTGGGAACACCGATTGCGGCGGCTTCGCGCACTTTCGGATGCTGCATCAGCACATCTTCGATTTCGTTAGGATACACGTTAAAGCCTGACACCAGAATCATGTCTTTCTTCCGATCGACGATGCGAATAAAACCTTCGCCATCAACGGTAACAACATCACCGGTGTGCAGCCAGCCATTTTTCAACACTTCTTCGGTGGCATCCGGTCGCTGCCAGTAACCGACCATCACCTGTGGACCACGAATACAGAGTTCGCCCGGTTCGCCTGGCGCCACATCGTTATCTTCGTCATCGACGATACGCACATCCGTGGAGGGTACAGGAAGACCGATACTGCCGGTGTGGCAGGTGATGTCATACGGATTGACCGATACCAGTGGTGAACATTCAGTCAAACCATAACCTTCGAGCAGATAATGCCCGGTGAGTTTTTCCCAGCGTTCGGCCACGGCCTTTTGCACGGCCATGCCGCCGCCAGCAGAAAGACGCAGCGTGGAGAAATCGAGCTTATTAAAGTTTTCGTCGTTGAGCAGCGCGTTAAACAGCGTATTGACGCCGGTAATGGCGGTGAATGGGAATTTGCTTAGCTCTTTGACAAAACCGGGGATATCACGCGGATTGGTGATCAGCAGGTTGGTACCGCCGAGATCGAGAAACAGCAGGCCGTTTACCGTTAACGCAAAGATATGGTAGAGCGGGAGTGCCGTGACCACCTGCTCTTTGCCCGCACGCAGCAGTTTGCCATAGGTGGCTTTGGTCTGCTCCAGGTTTGCCTGCATGTTACCGTGAGTTAGCATCGCGCCCTTGGCGACGCCGGTGGTGCCGCCGGTGTATTGCAGGAATGCCAGGTCACTGTTAGTCAGCGTCGGACGCTGGTAAGTCATCTGCGCGCCCTGCTGCAGTGCGCTGCGGAATGGCACCGCACCCGGCAGATGGTATTTCGGCACCAGCTTCTTAACATACTTCACCACGAAATTGACCAGCGTGGCTTTGACCGGGGCAAGTTGGTCACCCATGCGCGTCAGCATCACGTGCTTGATCGGTGTTTCCGCGACGACTTTTTCCAGCGTGTGGGCAAAGTTGGACACAATGACAATCGCGCTGGCGCCACTGTCATTCAGCTGATGTTTCAGCTCACGCGGCGTGTAGAGCGGGTTAACGTTGACCACCACCATACCCGCACGCAGCACGCCAAACAGCGCCACCGGATATTGCAGCAAGTTTGGCATCATCAGCGCCACGCGGTCGCCCTGCTTCAGGCCAAACCCTTGTTGCAGCCAGGCCGCAAAGTCGCGACTTTGCTTATCCAGCTGACGGTAAGTCATCGGCTGACCCATATTAATAAACGCCGTTTGATCGGCATACTGCAATGCTGCGTGCTCGAAAAGTTCGACCAAAGAGGTATAACGGTCCGCATTAATCTCCGCAGGAACATCTGCCGGATAGCGTTTAAGCCAAACCTTATTCAAAGAATCACCCCGATATTCTTGTTGCGTAGCCATCGCCGCCTCTGCAATCAGTGTTGTTAACAATATTTTAACTGATTGTACCAGTTTGCCTGTTTCGGCATTTTCAGGTTGCGAAGCGCATCACTAAATTTCGCGCATCGGTTGCGCGCCCAATAAAAAAGCCCGGTCGCGAGCACCGCGACCGGGCCGTCAAATAATGAAGATGAATTATTCGGTCAGGATAGTTTCCACCTGCGCGGGACCGGTATTCATGTTCATCCCCCAATAAGGATTAGGCCCCCAGTAACCCGGATGACGACGCGTTGGACCATACCAAATCCAGGGATCGATAGGCTGCGGTGGCGTCATCACCTGCTGAGTCAGGTGCCAGCGCTGATAGCCGCGCACATCCACCACCACAAAGTTGTAGCTGGCTTTACCAATTTCACCTTTTTCGGTGCCTTTGATATTCCCCAGTACCGTAACGTACTGATTGTTCAGATCCACCGGATCAACAAAACCGCGAATGTCGGCGAAAATACGCCCAACCGATGCGGAACCTAAACGCGGCCGCGCACTGTCATCCAGCGGTTGGGTGGCGATCTCCAGGCGCGTCACGCCCGTCAGATTGGTGACTTTCACCACTTTACCGCCAAAACGTGACTCCTGGCCGACATACAGCTGCGGCGCATTCATCACGCGTAATAAATCTTGCTGTGGAAGTTGAGAACTCCCTTTAATGGAATCTGGCACCGAAACGCAGCCGCTGAGCAACAGCGCGCAGGCTAACAGAGCGCCAGACATCCCTTTACGACTTATTGGCATAGCACTTCTCCTGTTATTTCTCAGTTAGACTGGGCGCTTACGGAATAGTTGCGTGGCGCTTAACGGCCTGGCAACTTTTTCCATGCCACTTCATTACGCAGGTAAACCGGCTCGGCATTCTCCACCGCCACCGACTCACCGCGCTGCCAGGCACTCAATGCCAGCGGCAGCATATCCTCCGCTGCTGGCAGCGTTACTTCTGTGGTCACTAAGGTTGCGCCCGTCGAGCTTAACAGATGCGGATAAGCCGCCCAGCCGGTGCCGACCGTTGCCCACTCGCCGCTTAGCTGGCCGATGCGCGCCTGCACATCTTCGGGTTTCAAAACGGCTTCCGAGTCCGCACCTTGCCATTCACCGTTAGCATCACGCTGATATTCGGCCCAGTAAACTTCGCCCATGCGCGCGTCGATGGCAGCCAGCACGCGTTGAGCGCCGGTTAAGCGCCATGCGCCCTGAGCCATAGTCGCGAGAGAAGAGACGCCGATCATCGGCAAGTTCGCACCCAACGCCAGCCCTTGCGCAATACCAATGCCAATGCGCACGCCAGTAAAACTGCCTGGCCCACGGCCAAACGCCAGCACGTCAAGCGCGGTCAGATCCAACTGCTGCAACTGCAACAGCTCTTGTACCAGCGGTAAGATGCGTTGGGTGTGATCGCGCGGGGCGATTTCAAAGCGGGCATCGATCTGCTGCTGATTGAGCAGCGCGGCAGAACAGGCTTCTGTCGCCGTGTCCAGAGCTAAAATTCGGGCGGACATAACAACCTCTGAAAGTCAAAATGGCGCGCATCTTAACACAGCCTGGCACAAATTAGTGCTTCTCTGGCTGGCGGACGAAAGCGATGGCGCGCTGCAAATCGCGGGTACGCGGCGTAGGTGGCAGACTGTTGAGGAACAATCCGCCATACGGACGCGACACCAGACGCTGATCACAAATCACCAGCACGCCACGATCGTCAGTATCACGAATCAAACGGCCGACACCCTGCTTCAGGGTGATCACCGCATCCGGCAGTTGCACATCATTGAAGGGATCG
>NZ_DAMDQC010000132.1:0-12073 GCF_032082325.1 Pantoea sp. CTOTU50773
TCATCGCTGGTTTACCGGGTGCAGAAGAAGGTTACACGCTGGACCAGTTCCGTGCTCAATTAGCCCGTTATGACGGCATCGGCAAAGCTGAGTTACGTGAAAACTTCGCGACCTTCCTGCGCGCGATTATTCCAGTGGCGGAAGAGGCCGGTGTTCGGATGGCAGTGCATCCGGATGATCCCCCGCGTCCGATTCTGGGTTTACCACGCATCGTCTCTAACGCAGAAGATTTGCAGTGGATGATCGATACCGTACCCAGCCCGGCGAATGGCTTCACCATGTGCACCGGCTCTTACGGCGTGTTGGCAGAAAACGACCTCGCCGGCATGGTGAAACGTTTTGGCCCACGCATTTACTTCGCACACCTGCGGTCAACCAAACGCGAAGAGAACCCGAACACCTTCCACGAGGCAGCGCATTTAGGCGGCGATGTTGACATGTTCGCCGTCATTAAGGCGATTGCTGAAGAAGAACATCGTCGTAAAGCGGCCGGTCAGGAGGATTTGATTCCGATGCGCCCGGATCATGGTCACCAGATGCTCGACGACTTGAGAAAGAAAACCAACCCCGGCTATTCGGCGATTGGTCGTCTGAAAGGGTTGGCGGAAATTCGCGGTGTGGAACTGGCGATTCATCGCGCTTATTTCTGATGGCATTCGTTGCTGCCGGGTGCCATTGATGGCGCACCCGGCTTGATGGAGTTTACATGGAACCTAACCTCGCCAATGGCGAACTGAACGTGACCCGCCCCGCCTGGAACCATCAGCGGCTGGTGCCGCGTATTGTGCATATCGGCTGTGGCGCCTTTCATCGCGCGCATCAGGCGTTGTATCTGCATCACCTGCTTGAAATCAGTGACACTGACTGGGGCATCTGTGAGGTCAACCTGATGTCGGCGAGCGGCAAACTGTTGGTCGAACAACTGCGCCAGCAAGATCTGCTCTACAGCGTGACGGAAAAAGGTGCCGGGCAGAACGACGTTCACCTCGTTGCGGCCATCAAAGAAGCCTTGCATCCTGCACTGGATGGACACGACGGCATTATCGAAGCGCTGGCTCGTCCGGAAACCGCTATCGTTTCATTGACGGTGACGGAAAAAGGCTATTGCACTCAGGGTGCCAACGGTGAATTGGATGCGGATAATGCACTTATTCAACACGATGTTGCGCACCCTGGCACGCCGAAATCCGCCATTGGTTTTATTGTCGAAGCATTACGTGTGCGTCGTGAGCGTGGTTTAGGGCCGTTTACTGTGCTCTCCTGCGACAACCTGCGTGATAACGGCCATGTCGCGCGCGCCGCTGTGGTAGGCCTGGCGCGGTTGCGCGATGCGGCACTGGCGCATTGGATTGATGAGAACGTTACCTTCCCCAGCAGCATGGTTGACCGCATCGTTCCCGCAGTGACCGACGAAACACATCATGAGATTCGCGACTTGCTGGGCGTTGCCGATCCCTGCGGCGTGGCCTGTGAACCATTTCGCCAATGGGTGATCGAAGATAACTTTGTCAACGGCCGTCCTGACTGGGATCGCGTGGGCGCGCAGTTTGTGGCCGACGTTGCGCCATTTGAAATGATGAAACTGCGTATGCTCAACGGCAGTCACTCATTTCTTGCCTACCTCGGGTATTTGGGTGGCTGTGAAACCATCGCTGACACCATGCAACTCCCGACCTATCGCCAGGCAGCATTAGCACTGATGATGCAGGAACAGGCACCAACGCTATCAATGCCAGAGGGTATTGATCTGCTGGCCTATGCTAATCAGCTGATCGAGCGTTTTAGCAACCCTTCCCTGCGACACCGGACGCAACAGATTGCGATGGATGGCAGTCAGAAGCTGCCACAGCGCTGGCTCGATTCCGTGCGCTATCACCTGAAGCACGGCAGTGACTATCGCCACTTGATGCTGGGAATTGCCGGCTGGATGCGTTACGTCGTCGGGCAGGATGAGCGAGGTGAAGCATTTGATGTGGTTGACCCATTAACTACCACGCTAAAAGACATCAACCAGCACACGCCAGAAGGCGATGCGCGCGTTAGCGCCCTGCTTGCCGTGAGAACCATTTTTGGAGACGATTTGCCCGCCAATCCGGGCTTCGTCAGCCATCTTCAACAGGTGTACGCGCAGCTTTGCCAGCATGGTGCCCGCGCCGCCGTTGCATCCCTGAATCAGGAGCCGAAATGAAGCACTTTATGGATGACGATTTCCTGCTGCAAAGCGACGTTGCGCGTCGTTTGTACCATGACTATGCGGCTGACATGCCGATTTATGACTACCACTGCCACCTCAATCCGCAAGAGATCGCCGAGGATCGTCAGTTCGCCAACCTCGGACAGATTTGGCTGGAAGGCGACCACTACAAATGGCGCGCCTTGCGTGCTGCGGGCGTGGATGAATCGCTGATCACCGGTAAATCTACGAGCGATTACGATAAATACCTCGCGTGGGCCCACACCGTGCCCAAAACGCTGGGCAATCCGCTCTACCACTGGACGCATCTGGAGCTGCGTCGCCCGTTCGGCATCACCAATACGTTATTTGGGCCGGACACCGCACAACGCGTATGGGACGAATGCGCCGAGAAACTGGCAACCCCGGCATTTTCTGCACGCGGCATTATGCGTCAAATGAATGTACGTATGGTTGGCACCACCGATGATCCGGTTGATTCGCTGCAATATCATCGTCAGATTGCTGAAGACAGCAGCTTTGATATTGATGTCGCCCCAAGCTGGCGCCCTGATAAGGTCTTCAAGATTGAGCTTGAAGGCTTTGTTGAATACCTGGGACGGCTTGAGGCAGCAGCGGATGTGGCGATCATCGACTTTGATGCGTTGCGCACCGCCCTGCTGCGCCGGTTAGATCACTTCTCCGCTCACGGCTGTCGTGCAGCGGATCACGGGATTGAAGTGCTGCGCTTTGCACCTGTTCCCGACGATAGCGTGTTGGACGCCATTCTGGCGAAACGTCGCAACGGCGACACGCTAAGCGAGCTGGAAATCGCGCAGTTTAGCAGCGCGGTGCTGGTCTGGTTGGGTTCCGAGTATGCACGACGTGATTGGGTGATGCAGTTACACATCGGTGCCATTCGCAACAACAGCACTCGCTTGTTCCGTTTGCTGGGTGCAGACAGCGGTTTTGACTCGATTGGCGATAACAATATTGCTTTGCCGCTCTCGCGCCTGCTGGATGCGATGGATGTTAACGACCAACTGCCAAAGACCATTCTGTACTGCCTCAATCCGCGTGACAACGAAGTGCTGGCGACGATGGCAGGTAACTTCCAGGGAGCGGGCATCGCCGGTAAAGTGCAGTTTGGTTCCGGCTGGTGGTTCAACGATCAGCGCGATGGCATGCTGCGCCACTTGGAGCAACTGTCGCAAATCGGTTTGCTCAGCCAGTTTGTCGGGATGCTGACCGATTCACGCAGCTTCCTCTCTTACACACGCCACGAATACTTCCGCCGTATTCTGTGCAACCTGCTCGGTCAATGGGTGCAGGATGGCATTGTGCCGCACGATGAAGCGGTACTCGGCAACATGCTGCAGGATATCTGTTTCAATAACGCACAGCGCTACTTTACCCTCAATCCACGTTGAGAATTCCGCCCTGTGCTATAGTGCAGGGCGCAATTGATGGCAGCGTCAGTGGTCGTCAACTTCTTAATCAGCAGAAAAGAGCTCATGAAAACACAAGCATCAGCGCAGCGCCCTTATCAGGAAGTGGGGGAAATGTTGCGTAACATGATTATGCAAAAGCAGTATGCCGTGGGCGAACGCTTGCCGCCTGAGCGTGAATTGGCTGCGCTGCTGGATGTCACGCGTACGCTGGTGCGTGAAGCACTGATCATGCTGGAGCTGGAAGGCTTGATTGAAGTGCGTCGTGGTGCCGGGATCTACGTGGTAAACGACAGTCCTGCACCGCGCGCGACGATACAAGCCGCCTGTAACGATGCCGGCCCGTTTGAGATGCTGCAGGCGCGTCAATTGCTGGAGAGTAATATCGCGGAGTTTGCCGCCCTTCAGGCCACGCGTGAAGACATCATCAAGATGCGTCAGGCGCTGGAACTGGAAGAGAGAGAACTGGCATCCGGCGCCGTGAATGAGAGCGAGAACGGCGATCGTAACTTCCATTTAGCGATTGCCGAAGCGACCCATAACAGCATGCTGGTCGAGTTGTTCAAACAATCCTGGCAGTGGCGTGAAGATAATGTGATGTGGAGTCAGTTACATCGTCATCTGGTGAACACTCATTATCGTAAGCAGTGGCTCGACGATCACAAGAAGATCCTCGCCACATTGATCAAGAAAGATGCACGCGCCGCCAAGCAAGCCATGTGGCAGCATCTGGAAAATGTGAAACAGCGATTGCTGGAATTTTCAGATGTCGATGACATCGATTTTGATGGTTATCTGTTTGAATCCTGGCCGCTGGACAGTGCCAACGGCTAAAACAAGCCCTTGTTACCAAGGGCTTTCAGGCGATTACTGCGGTAATGAAGCTTTCAAACGCTGTGCTGCTACGGCCAGATTGGTTTCCGATACTGAGGCATACGAAATACGCAGCGTTGAAGTATCTGGATTATCACAATAGAAAAACTCACCCGGGACATACACCACACCCTTGCTCAGCGTGGTTTTCAGCCATTCGGTGGTGTTGAAAGCTTCCCTGAACGTTGCCCACAGGAACATGCCACCCAGCGGGCGATAGAAGTGCAGCTTATCCCCCAACTCCGTCTCCAGCGCTGCACACAATGCATCGCACTTCTGCTTATAGGCCGCGCGGATCAAGCGAATCTGCTCCGGCAAGCGACCGGTTTCCAGATAATGACGCGTCAGGGATTGTGACAAGGCACTGGTGTGCAGATCCGTTGCCTGCTTCAGGTTCACCACTGATGACTTCAACCAGCCCGGCATGGTGATCCAGCCAACGCGTGCGCCCGGTGCCAGGATTTTGGAGAAGGTCGAGGTATAAATCACATTCTCGCTGGCCCCCATCGCTTGCGCATGGGATTTTAATGGGCGGAATGTCTGATTGGTGAAGTTGATCTCGCTGTAGGGATCGTCTTCAAAAATCAGGAAATCATACTGCTTCGCCAGCGCGATTAACTGCTGACGACGCGCATCAGATAAGGTGACGCCGCTTGGATTGCCAAAGGTCGGAACGATATACACGGCTTTGATTGGTGTCTGTTTGACTAGCTCTTCCAGCTCATCAACAATCATGCCTTCGCCGTCAGTGCCAACAGATTTGAACTGCGCTTCAGCCAACTGGAAAACCTGCAATGCGGCGAGATAAGTTGGACGCTCCACCACCACCACATCACCGGGGTTGATTAACGCGCGGGCGAGAATATCCAGTGACTGCTGGGAGCCAGAAGTGATCACCACGTCGTCTGGCGTGCAATCAATACCGCGGTCGGCTGAAATGCGGCAGATCGCTTCACGTAATAGCGGATCCCCTTCACTCAAGCCATACTGAAATGCGTTGTGACCATCCTGCGACAAGGCGCGATCCATGGCGATCTGCAGGCCTTCGGTATCAAACAGGTCGGGATTCGGGATGCCACCACCCAGAGAGATCACCCCTTCCATTTTGCTGTGTTTCAATAAATCCCGAATGGCAGATGAATGAATGCGTTGAACGCTTTTGGACAATTTTTGCGACGACATAAAACCTTTACCTGATTATTTTTTTCTAAGACTAAATTCATAACATAAGTTAGCTAAGCTGATAATCACATTTTCACTGTCTGGCAAAGAGAATTTAGTGCCGGAAGGTAACTACCGATATTGAGAAAAAATCACCTGTTGAAACTAACGAAAAAAGGCGGAGGGGTAAGCTCCGCCTTGTTTCAAGTTCCGGTCAGTGCGCCTGACCGGTCAGTTGCAAAAGGGCAACGATGATTTGCAGGATCACCCGGACCAGGTCCAGGAGTAACCGAACAAGTTCCATCACTTTCCTTCTCCTTTGACAGGAGCGCGCTTTTCAGCCTTCGGAGCTTTGACTCCACCCGCCGATGGCCTGAGCACAGCTGTGAGGAGTGCTGAGCGCCACTCATTGTGGAAGCCACAGGCCAGCACCACCTGAAACCTGCCGGGATTTGACAATCCGCGCCCCTGGGAGTCATCAGAAAACAATGAGACTGCGCTCGCCACTCAACACCTGTATAACCATACAGTACCTTTGCGAAACTTGAAATATTCCCCCGCACATTTTATGATTTGATTTGTGAGGAGTGCTGAGCACCCCGTTCGCAGCGCGGTTACCAGCCGGTTAGCGAACATAAATAAAGGATTTGGCTATCAAGCCAAATCCTTTTTTATTGCCTGCAGAAATCAATTGGCAGAGCTGATACGCCAAATGGCATTACCTGCATCATCCGCGATCAGCACACCGCCCTGCTGATCTGATGCCAGTCCCACCGGTAAGCCCCGTACCTGTTTTTGGTCATCGGTCAGGAATCCGGTCACCACCGGCTGTGGCTGACCAACCGGTTTCCCGTTTTCGAATTTCACCCACACCACCTGATAGCCATTCAACGGCGTGCGGTTCCAACTGCCATGTTCACTGATAAATGCCCCTCCGCGATACTGCGGCATGTTATCTGCGCCATAGAACAGCAAGCCAAGCGGTGCCACGTGTGAACTGAGCGCGTAATCTGGCTTGATGGCTTTTTCTACTAAGTCAGGCCGCTGAGGCTGCGCCCGCACATCGACATGTTGGCCATAATAGCTGTATGGCCAGCCGTAAAAGCCTTTGTCCTGCACCGAGGTCATATAATCCGGCACCAGGTCCGAGCCAATCTCGTCGCGTTCATTAACGATCGCCCACAGCTTGCCCGTTTGCGGTTCCCATTGCAGACCGGTGGGGTTGCGCAGCCCACTGGCATAGATACGGCTGGCACCGCTCGCCGCATCGACTTCGAGTACCGCCGCTCGACGATATTCGGCACCAATGCCATTTTCCGTAATGTTGCTGTTTGACCCTACCCCGACATATAGCCTGCTGCCGTCGGGGCTGGCCAGCAGTGACTTAGTCCAGTGATGGTTAATCGGCCCGCCGGGCAGTTCAGTCACCACCACCGGCGGCGTACGAATCTCAGTTTGTCCGTTTTCATACGGGAATTTCACCAGGCTATCGGCGTTGGCAACATACAACGTATTGCCCACCAGCTGCATGCCAAACGGCGCGGTCAGGTTATCGATAAATCGATGCTGCTCCCACTTGCCGTTCACATTACGCAACAGCGTAATACGATTGCCACCGGCCCCGCCTTTGCCCGAAGCATTTTTTACGATGCCGGTAATGAGATCTTTCGGCGCGGTTGTCGGTTTCGGTGTGCCGTTGGATTCGGCCACCAGCACATCATTGTTCGGCAGCACCAGTACCTGACGTGGATGCTGTAAGTTATCAGCGATCTTTTCAATCTTCAGCCCCTCCGCCACTTTTGGCATTTCACCGGCTTTCCAGGGGATACCCTCCGGCACCTGCATCGGCGGTACAAAGAAGTTTTGCGCCTGGGGGAGTTCAGGATTGGGGCCAATCTGTTTTTGCGGATCGATAAGTGAGCCATCATCACAAGCGCTGAGAAGCATGGCGAGGGTCACTGCACTCAAAATCTGTTTCATGCGCGACCTCCTGCTGTAATGCGTCCACGCAGCGCTAACTGCACGTTGGCGAGCAACAGCAGTGCCACCACCAGAGTCGACAACGTTACCCCAAGCGGCACCACGGCATACGCATCACGACTGTGAATAAAGGCATTTGCGATAGCCACGACGATGGCCAGCAGTGACAGCCAGAAATGGGTCTTTTCACTGGGATAAGGCCCGCGGAATAAGTAAACAAGACTGATTAATCTTGGCAGGATAGCGAGCACCAGACCGATAGCAATCAACCAACTGGCTGATTTGGTCCACATGATGACGAAGGTTTGCAGATAGATGATATCGAACAGCCAGGCCGCAACAAAAAAGCCCAGCGGTAGCGGTTCCAGCAGAGCGTAAAGCCCCACCGCAAACGCTGAACGTCCCGAGGTATACAACATTTCACTCTCCCTATTACGTTTATTATTCAGGCGATGGCTGCGTTTCGCTTCCCCGAAATCGCAGCCAACCGCCTGTAAAATATTAGTAAAGATGAAGAGTAATGCGCGCGATTACCGCAAAAAGCCTAAAGGTTATGACTTATCCGCAGGCAGTGTCACCCAGTAACCCGGCTGATAAGGCAATGGCAGAAACTTTTCATGGAACTCACGGAAGGTGGCGTCAGGATCGATATCTTTGAACAGATCCGGATGCAGCCACTTGGCCATCGCCTGAATCGCGACAAACTGATATGGGCTATCGTAGAACTGGTGCCAGATGGCGTGTGCATTGCCGTTGTGGGCAACCGGCAGGGTTTTAAACGCATCGCGCATCATCAGCAACTTCAGACGTGCCGTGGCTTCTTTGGTGTCTGCGCCAGGGCCAACGCCCACCCATTTGCCCACGGTGTTGTAGTTCTTCCAGTTGGCTCCGGTCACTACCACCACATCCGGACGGCTGGCAATGATTTGCTCTGGGTTCAGGGTACCGAAGGTGCCTGGGATCAGATCTTTAGCGATATTGCTCCCGCCGGAGATTTCGACCATCTGACCAAAATTCTCATTACCAAACGACATGCAGCATTCATCGGTGTAGCCACCTGCACGATCAATCATCACTTTTGGACGTGTGCCGGTGAAGTTTTTCAGGCGATCGGTCACCTTTTCGATCTGCGCGCGGCGGAAAGCCACAATCTCTTCAGCACGCTGCGGGTTATTGACCAGTTCGCCCATGATGCGGATGCTCTTCTCGGCGTGCTCCATCGGCTTCTCGCGGAAGTCGATAAACACCACCGGTACACCAACCGCCTGCAACTTTTCAATCAACTTGCCTTCATCCGTGGCGGCTTTTGATTCGAGGTTCATCAGCACCAGGTCCGGCTTTAACGTCAGCGCCTGCTCAACGTTGAAGGTGCCGTCTTTCGCCCCACCAAAGGTAGGCAGCTTTTTAATTTCCGGATACTTGTTCTCATAAGCCATATAACCGTCATAGTCGGCCTTATGGAAATCATCACGCCAGCCCACTACGCGATGGAAAGGCGCGGCGGTATCGAATGCCGCCAGCAGATACATCTGACGCCCTTCACCCAGAATGATACGTTTGGATTCTTCTTTGACTTCAACCTGACGCCCTGCGATGTCGGTGATGATTTTTGCCGAAGCAGAACCCGTTACAGCCAGTAACCCCAGTGCTAACAGCCATTTTTTCATTGTGTCTACCCATACAAATGATAATGATTATTATTAAAATTTCGCGGCGTCACTATTACCTGGCAGACGCGAAATGAAAAGCCCCTGGGACACATTTTTTTACATCCCCTTGCCGTTTTTCTTACTGTGTAGCCGCTCACAAAACGACCTTCTTTCGTGAAAGTGCTCACAGCACCCCATGCAACTGCCCAGGTAATGACCTTCTCTTCCCGCATTTCACCAAATGCGTAAACAAATTGTTTATGCTAAATTTCGAATTGAAACGCTGTTCTATTTTTAATTTAACGCTCGCCCTGAGCATTGAAATCCTGTCTGGAGGTCTTACCGTGAAGATCAGCGCCATTGATGTCACCCTGTTTACCTACCCTACGCGCCGCGTAGCAGATAGCGCGGGCCACTCGCACCCTGGTGCAGAAACCGATGCGCAAATGGCGCTGCTCACGCTGACCAGCGAAGACGGCGATTGCGGATATGCTTTCGCACCAGCCGAAGTCATACGGCCGCATGTGGTCAACGCCTTCTTCCGTAAGGTGCTGATCGGGCAAAACGCCTTTGATCGTGAACGCTTGTGGCAGGATTTGGTGCACTGGCAGCGTGGCAGCGCGCACCAACTCACTGAGCGCGCACTCTCCGCTGTCGAACAAGCCATGTGGGATCTGATTGGCCGCAAGCTTAAACAACCGGTGCATAAGCTAATGGGCGGTTACCGTGAAAAAATTCCCGCTTACGGCAGCACCATGTGCGGCGATGAGTTGGAGGGTGGCCTCTCAACGCCGGACGAGTACGCCCAGTTTGCCGAGAAGTTGGTAGCACGCGGTTATCAAGCCATAAAACTGCATACCTGGATGCCGCCGGTTTCTTTCGCCCCCAGCACCTCAATGGATATCAAAGCCTGTGCCGCGGTACGCGAAGCGGTAGGTCCGGATATCGCCCTGATGCTGGATGGCTACCACTGGTACAGTCGCAGCGAGGCACTCACCATAGGTAAAGCGCTGGAGAAGCTTAACTTCGCCTGGTTTGAAGAACCGATGGAAGAGGAGAGTATGGCCTCTTACGCCTGGCTGGCGGAAAATCTCAGCATTGACGTACTCGGCCCGGAAAGCCTCGGCGGCAAACACCACAGTCGTGCCGACTGGGTGCGTGCAGGTGCCTGTGACATCCTGCGTGCCGGAGCCAACGGCGTCGGTGGCATCTCTGCCACCCTGAAAGTGGCCAGCCTGGCAGAAGCCTTCGGCATGGATTGTGAAGTGCACGGCAACGGCGCGGCCAGCATCGCGGTGGTGGGTGCCATTCGTAACTGCCGTTGGTACGAACGGGGGTTGTTGCACCCTTTCCTCGATTATGAACAGCCGCCGGCCTACCTCAATAGCCTGGTCGATCCGATGGACGATCAGGGCTTTGTTCACCTGCCTACCCGGCCTGGACTTGGGGAGGACATTAATTTCAGCTGGATTGAAACCCACACGCTCAATCGCTGGTAAGCGTCGAACACAAGCAGTACGGCAAACAACTATAAACCTCTGACCTGCTGGACTTTGCTTATGAACATATCTCGTTATTGCAGAGCATGGTGCGCCGCGCTAATGCTGCTCACGGGTAGCCCGTCGCTGCTGGCCGCCACGCCAGACGACCAGTTGATCGTGGGCATGAACATGAACAACCTGTTGACGCTAGACCCCGCCGCGATGACCGGCAATGAAGTGGTGGGCATTGTGGTCAATCTTTATGATGGGCTCGTCGAGTTAGATCCGCGCCAGCTCACCCATGTACGCCCTGCTCTGGCGGAACGCTGGGAGATCAGCGCCGATCATCGCCAACTCACTTTCCATTTGCGCGACGGCGTGCATTTCCATTCCGGTAACCCGCTCACCAGCGAAGACGTGATTTGGTCGATGCGCAGGGTGTTGCATCTCAATCTGGCCCAGGCGTCAGTGTGGAAATCCTACGGCTTCAGTAAAGACAACGTGGATCAGATGATCACTGCCGCCGATGCCCGTACGGTGGTGATCCAACTGCCTAAGCCTAACGATCCGCAACTGGTGATCTATTCCCTGGCCGCACTTGGCAGCATGGTGGTGCTGGACAGTAAAACAGTGCAGGCCAACGCGGTGAACGATGACTGGGGCAACCGCTGGCTGACCACGCACGAAGCCGGTTCAGGCCCGTTTCGTCTCGATGTTTGGCAGGCCAAGGATGTATTGCGCATGAGCAGGGATGACAATTACTGGCGTGGTGCTGCCAGATTAACCCGCGTGGTGTTCCGCCATTTGCAGGAGTCACAAACCTTGCGCTTGATGATGGAGAAAGGCGATATCGACATTGCCAGTAATATGGCAATCCCCGATGTGCAGGCGCTGCGCCACGATCCGGATCTCACCATTGATGCGGTGCAGAAAGGCACCCTTTATTACCTGGCGATGAGCATGAAGGATGACCACTTCGCCAATCCGCAGGTGCGCGAAGCCGTGCGCTACTTAGTCGATTATCAGGGCATCAATAAAACCCTGATGGCCGGTTATGGCACTTTGCATCAGCGTCCGATCCAGTCTGGTATGCCTGAAACACTGCCCGATCCCGGTTATCGTCTTGATGTGCCGCGAGCCAAAGCGTTGCTAGCCGCAGCGGGCTACCCTAATGGCTTCGACACCACCTTGCGTGTGCTGGCTGATCAGCCGTTCCTCAATATAGCCATCGCCATTCAATCCACGCTGATGCAGGCAGGCATTCGCGCCAAAATCATCACCGGCACTTGCAACCAGATTTATAGCCCA
>NZ_DAMDQC010000133.1:0-11913 GCF_032082325.1 Pantoea sp. CTOTU50773
CTCAGCAACTCAGCAACTCAGCAACTCAGCAACTCAGCAACTCAGCAACTCAGCATCCCGGCTTCTCAACACCATGCGGCTTCTTAAATCACACCACCGGCTGTTGTCGTCATAATGAGACTCATAACCCATTGATATTAAATGGACTGACAGTTCCTTGCATTGGTTGTCGTTGAGAGGAGACAGTTATTGAGGGGAGTGTTGCGAAATAACGGCGCACTTCTCAGCCTGAAGTGAGGCCGCACGGTTATCTTTCTGATTTAAAATAACTTATCTCTGAATCTGCAATTCTGGCACGGCTTATGCAATAATAATCCTGTAGATGCTCATTCCACCTCTTATGTTTGCTGATGCTACATAAACCTGGGAATGATGCAGAGCCCCTTACGGTATCCGTTGTCCAGCCTGGCAGTTATTGCGCACGCTTTACTGCAGTAAGAAGGACATTACGTTGAGTCGGATACCATCAGTTGTCTGAACGACCTGATCTTACACCTGCTTATGGCAGGTGTTTTTTTATCTGCGATTTACCCTCACGCCGCTACTCTTCAGGCAAAAAAAAGCCGGGACAAGCCCGGCGTGCACAAAAGTAACAATCGTTAAATCAAGCGTTTGGATTCGTTTTTAAGGTAAGAAGCAGACCTTCACGGCGCATTTGAGCAGCGTCCTCGGGGCGATGCAGGCGATCATAGACATCGGCCAACCAGGCATAATCAAAAGCATCAGGGCGTTGTGCCAGTGCCTGCTGGAAAGCTTCAGCGGCCTGTTGCCACTCACCGTGGCGCATCAGCATCTGGCCCAAGGTGCTGTGCAACAGCGGCGTTGCGCCATGTTGTTTGATTTGCTGGCGCAGCGCTTTCTCCAGCGATTGCGGATCGCCACTTTTAATGCGTGGCATTAACAGCACCAGGCGATCGTCATACTGGCGCTTCAATCCTTCCAGCACGATTCTTTGTGCAGTATCAGGGTCATCACACTCAATCAGATGTTCCGCCATCGCCACCTGCAGCGCCGTTTCCTGACGCGTTTTACGGCTCTGGTTTTGCCACCACTTCTTCAGGCCTTCGCTGCCTTGATCGGCCATGGCCTGATTCATCATGCCTAGCCAGGCTTGCTGTTGTAGCGCCTCACGATGGGCTTCATCGTTAACCTGTGATTTCTGCATGGAGGGCAGAATATCCAGCAACGCGCCCCATGCGCCGGTGCGAATATAAGCCTGTTCAGCCAGACGCAGCACTTCCGGATGACGCGGTGCGACTTCCAGCAATCGGTCAATGCCATGACGGGCGGCGTGATCTTCATTACGTGCCAGTTGCAGGCGTACGCGGGTGATTTCAACCGGAATGGTGTCGTTCTCGGACAGCTCAGACGCACGTTCCAGATGTTGATTGGCACGCACTTCGTCACCACGCTGCTGCGCCGCTTCGGCTGCCAGCAGATAGTTAGCCACCGGCTGATCGGCGTGATCGGCATTCTTCGACAGCAGTTTTTCAACTTGCTTGTAATCACCTTCCGCCAGCTTCATCAGAGCGCTCTGCGTGTGACGCTGTGCGCTGCGGCGTTTACGTCCAGTGAACCAACCACGCGTGCGTGCACCGGTGCGGAATACGCGGCGTAAAATCCATTCAATGAACAGAATCACCAGCAGACTGAGAATCAGGATGATTGCCAGTCCCGTAACGCTGGTTTCCACGTTCCAGTTATCAGTCTGAATCAGCACGTAGCCCTGGTGGCCGGCAATCATCGGCCCCAATACCACGCCTGCGATCAGCAGCAGGAAAAGCACCAATACTTTCAGCATGCTTAGCCTCCCTGTTGATCAGCCGGAACCGATGGCTGTGCCAGCAGGTTGCGCACGCGCGTCTGCATCAATTTTTCCAGCAGCGCCTGACTTTCCAGCGTATCCGGCACATCCATTGAGATGTTTTGCTGACTCAGCTCATCCAGTTGTGCGAGGAAGGCTTTGGTGGCAGCGTCGTTGGTGTCATACCAGGCGCGCACCCAGGTTGAGACCGCATCAATCGACTGTTTGTAGATTTCATCCTGATGACGTGGCACAGCCTGGGCGGCAATCAGCAGACGTGAACGAATGTTTTCACGCAGGTAAACGTCCTGATTCGGTGCCAGTAGCGGCTGTGCGGTGTTATCACGGCGGCGGATGGTAATGAAATCATCCATAAAGTTATGCCAGCTCTTCACCAGGTTTTGACGCCATTCGTGCAGCGAGCTGGAAAGCTCTCCGCCATCGGCATCCATCGGTGAATCATCACTGTCATTGTCAGCCAGACGCAGATTATCGACGCCGTTCGACAACTGATTGAGTTTGAGGATGATGCCATCGTAATCGACCTGGCTCACCGTTGAGAGAGAACTGATGTCCTGCGTTAAGGCACGACGCACGTTCATCACGCTCGGGTCATTCATATCGGCCAGGCTGGTATCGGCGCTTTTCAACAGCGCGGCGGCGGTGGTGACATCCTGATCGCTCCACAGCTTGCGGCCCGCCAGTTTTACGAGATAATCCGCTTGCGCCAGCAGCCAGGTGCGGGTGTCATTGCCGGAGATCGTCGCGACTTTATCGCGCAGGGTTTCCAGCTCTTTGGCGCTGTTGTCCTGCTGGGTACGCGCTTCCTGCAACGCTGTGTTCGCGGTGTCCAGTTGTTGCGTCAGCTGTTGTTTGTCGCTGCCCAGTTGCTGCTGCAGGGCGCTCAGCTGTTCACTCAGGTTCTGGTTTGTCTGAGCCTGTAAATCGGCCTGATGTTTCCCATTGAGGTAAAGTCCCGCACCAATCGCCAGCGCAATCACAATCGCCACCGCACTCAGTACTTTGCCATCGCTTTTTTTATCGCGAGGCTTTTTACCGTCTGGCGTGGGGGAAGTGTCCGCAGGGGTGGTTTCTTCAACCATGGCGGAGGAGGCTTTTTGTTCCGTCATTATGGCTCATCCCATTGTTAAGTTCAGCGTAACGCGCGCAGCAGCGCATCGTTATCAGCACCATCGGCTACCTCAATATCCTGCCAGCCTAATTCGGCGGCCTGAGTAGCCAAACGTTCACTGACGACCACCAGTCGACAGTGCAATAACCATTCCCGACGATCGATTGGCGGAAACAGTGCAAAGAGTTGTTGTAACATCTCACCGCTGGTGACCACCAGCGTGGTAATTCCACGATCGCGCCAGCGACGGCCCTCAATCGCGCCCTCATAATACTTTTCACACCGTTGATAGCACTCGCAGTATTCCACCTCGGCGCCGCGTTCCAGCAGGGTTTCAGCCAGTAACTCACGGCCTGGGCTGCCGCGCAAAATCAGCGCACGCTTGCCTTTTACCTGTTGCAGACGGTTGAGGCGCACTAACTCTTCGCTGGTCTCCCGCGCATGAGGATAGTCTACTTTCAGATGACTGACGGTATGCAGTGCCAGCGCGGTGCTGCGCCCTATAGCATAGTAGTCGAGTGTTTCGGGCCAGGTGAGGGCACTCTGCTGTAGCGCTGGATGGGCAAACAGCACCACCTGCTGTGACAGCAGAAACACCAGATCGCCCGGCCGTAAAGCCGCCAGTTTTTGCGGCAATTGTTGCAGATCGCGACCCGGCGTGAATTCAATCAGCGGTAGAGTCCACGCCAGTTTTCCCTGGGTTCGCAGACGCGAAACCAGTTCACTGGCAGCGGGTTCCGGGCGGGTCACGAGAATGGTCATGCGGGTGTTTGCCCCTGATAAACGTCGCGCAGAATGTCGCGGGCGCCGCCATCCAGCAGCTCTTCTGCCAGGGAAATCCCCATTTGCACGGCGTTTTCGCGCGGACCACGGCGTTCACCTACCACCATTTGCTGGCCATCCGGTGAGCCGACTAAGCCACGTAACCATAGCTGATTATCTTCCAGCACGGCAAAGCTGCCGATCGGTACCTGACAACCGCCTTCGAGGCGTGTGTTCATCGCGCGTTCAGCGCGCACACAAACATCGGTGTCGTCGTGATTCAGCGCCTGCAATAAGGTAATCAGTTCGTGATCATCAAGGCGACATTCGATGCCGACGGCGCCCTGGCCCACGGCGGGCAGCAAGATTTCAGCGGGCATCGCCTGACGAATGCGGTCGTCGAGGTTCAAGCGCTTCAGGCCTGCCGCGGCCAGAATAATGGCGTCATATTCTCCGGCATCCAGCTTACCTAAACGGGTGCCCACGTTCCCGCGTAACGAACGTATGATCAGATCGGGACGACGCGCGCTGAGCTGACACTGACGACGCAGACTGGAGGTCCCCACAATCGCGCCCTGTGGCAGTTCATCAATGCTGTTATACAGGTTGGAAACGAAGGCATCACGCGGGTCTTCACGCTCGCAGATGGTGACGAGGCCCAGGCCTTCCGGGAAATCCACCGGCACATCCTTCATGGAGTGCACCGCAAGATCGGCACGGTTTTCCAGCATTGCCAGTTCAAGCTCTTTGACAAACAGGCCTTTTCCACCGACTTTAGCGAGCGGTGTGTCGAGGATGATGTCGCCTTTGGTGACCATCGGCACCAGCTCAACCTGCACGCCCGGATGTGCTGCCATCAGGCGTTGTTGGACATATTGTGCCTGCCATAAAGCAAGGGGACTTTGTCTGGTAGCAATTCTGAAAATTTTGTTTAACATGCTGTTAACCATTTTGATCGTTCATCGATTATCCTATCATTGATAGGGGAATGCTGTCAGTTTCAACGGATTGAAAAGGCCTCGATGTCAGTTGTTACGCATTATTGCGTCATTTTCTGACGTCTAAGTCCGAAAAAGCAGGGCTACATGGGGAACGTGCTAAACTGTCATGTAGCGCAACTTTCTTTACGGTCAATCCTCCAGGTGTTAGATTGATCACGTTTCCAGCAATAATTTGCCCAACATCTTTATTATTAAGCGGCAGGTTTTGGAAACAGGGTGCTTAACACTGGGACAATCAGGCGAAACGTCTTGTACCTCTACATTGAGACACTGAAACAGAGACTGGATGCAATTAACCAGCTGCGCGTTGATCGCGCACTGGCTGCTATGGGACCTGCCTTCCAGCAAGTCTACAGTCTGCTGCCAACATTACTGCACTATCATCACCCGCTGATGCCGGGCTACCTTGACGGTAGCGTTCCCCACGGCGTCAGCTTCTTCACGCCTGATGAAAACCAACAGCATTTGTTGCAACAGTTGGCAGGCGATCAGTCTCTGGATCTCAGCACTGCGGTCAAAGGTGAACGTCCGATTACCGGCATTTACTCGATGGGCAGTACCTCGTCCGTCGGTCAGAACAGCGTGTCCGATCTCGACATCTGGGTGTGTCACCAATCCTGGTTAGATAATGAAGAGCGCCTCAATCTGCAGCGCAAGTGTACCCTGTTGCAGAAATGGTGTGTGTCGATGGGTGTGGAAGTCAGTTTCTTCCTGATCGACGAGAATCGTTTCCGCCACAATGAGAGCGGCAGCCTCGGTGGTGAAGACTGCGGTTCTACCCAACATATTTTGCTGCTGGATGAGTTCTACCGTACCGCTGTGCGTATGGCCGGTAAACGCATCCTGTGGAACATGGTGCCCGGCGAAGAAGAGCACCATTACGACGATTACGTGATGTCACTCTATTCACAAGGCGTGTTGACGCCGAATGAGTGGCTGGATCTCGGCGGCCTCGGCACGCTGTCAGCCGAAGAGTACTTCGGGGCCAGCTTGTGGCAGCTGTATAAAAGCATCGATTCACCGTACAAAGCGGTGCTGAAAACCCTGTTGTTAGAAGCGTACAGCTGGGAATACCCGAACACGCAATTGCTGGCGATGGATATCAAACAGCGCCTGCACGATGGCGAAATTGTCTGCTTCGGTCTCGACCCTTATTGCATGATGCTGGAGCGCGTGACGCGCTATCTGACCAGCGTCGATGACATGGCGCGCCTTGATTTGGTGCGTCGATGTTTCTATTTAAAAGTGTGTGAGAAGCTCTCGAGTGACGATCACCACCATCACCGCTCAGGCTGGCGTCGCGAGATTCTTTCGCAGCTGGTGAAAGAGTGGGGTTGGGATGAAGAGAAAATTGCGGTATTGGATAACCGCGCCCAGTGGAAAATTGAGCGTGTGCGTGAAGCGCACAACGAGTTGCTGGATGCGATGATGCAGAGCTATCGCAACCTGATCCGTTTTGCCCGTCGTAACAATTTAAGCGTCAGTGCCAGCCCGCAGGATATCGGCGTGCTGACGCGTAAACTGTATGCCGCGTTTGAAGCGTTGCCGGGCAAAGTGACGCTGGTGAACCCACAGATTTCGCCTGACCTGTCGGAAGATAATCTGACCTTTATTCATGTGCCGGAAGGTCGCGCCAATCGCGCCGGTTGGTATCTTTACAACCAGTCGCCGGACATGAGTTCGATCATCAGCCATCAGCCGCTGGAATATAACCGCTACCTGAACAAGTTAGTGGCGTGGGCGTGGTTCAACGGTTTGCTGACCAGCAAAACGCGTTTACATATGAAGGGCAACGAATTCTGCGATCTGCCGCGTTTGCAGGAGTTGGTGAACGATGTGTCGAGCCACTTCCCGCTGCGTGTACCTGCGCCGACGCCAAAAGCGTTGTACAGCCCGTGCGAAATCCGTCATCTGGCGATTATCGTTAACCTCGAACACGATCCGACCTCCGCCTTCCGCAATCAGGTGGTGCACTTTGATTTCCGCAAGCTGGATGTGTTCAGCTTCGGCCAGCAGCAACAGTGCCTGATTGGTAGCATTGATCTGCTGTACCGCAACTCATGGAATGAAGTGCGTACGCTGCACTTCAGCGGTGAGCAGGCGATGATCGAAGCGCTGAAAACCATTCTCGGCAAAATGCATCAGGACGCCGCACCGCCGGATACGGTGGAAGTGTTCTGCTACAGCCAGCATCTGCGCGGTTTGATTCGTACCCGCGTACAGCAGCTGGTGTCTGAGTGTATTGAGCTGCGTCTGTCGAGTACCCGTCAGGAGCCAGGCCGCTTTAAAGCGCTGCGAATGGCGGGCCAGACGTGGGGCTTGTTCTTCGAACGCATGAGCGTCTCGGTGCAGAAACTGGAAAATGCGGTGGAGTTCTACGGCGCGATTTCCAACAACAAGCTGCACGGTTTATCGATCAAAGTGGAATCGAATCAAACGCCATTACCGCCGGTGGTGAACGGCTATGCCAGCGAAGGCATCATTCAGTTCTTCTTTGAAGACACCAATGACGATCGCGGCTTCAACATCTATATACTCGACGAAACCAATCGCGTTGAGGTTTATCACCATTGTGAAGGCAGCAAAGAAGAGTTGGTGCGTGATGTGAGCCGTTTTTACTCCTCGTCGCATGATCGATTCACCTATGGCTCCAGCTTTATCAACTTCAACCTGCCGCAGTTCTACCAGATTGTGCACGCGGGCGATCGCTTCCAGGTGATTCCATTCCGCAGCCAGACGCTGACACAGCTCTGTGCGACGCAGCCCGATAACGACAACGGCGATTTCCAGCCGCGCTACCAAATGCATTGATCCCGCCTGCGTTCGCGCGGTGGGATTGGCTTTTCCTCTGACATGCGCCCGGATTTGCGGGTATTTCCTGTTGCTTTTACAACGTCAACTGCGATGATAAGCAGCCAAGGCTTAAGGACAGGAAGAGCAGACAGAATGAGACACATGATAAGTCAGCTGGGTATCGCGCTGGCACTGGTCAGCCTCGCAGGCTGTGGCCTGAAAGGACCGCTGTATTTCCCGCCCAAAGATCAGCCGACCAAACAAAACCAGCAGGTCACCCAACAGCAGCAAAAAGCGGCGCAGGATGCTGACGTTAACGGTTTGGTCACCAGCAAATCGGGTTCACAGGCGAACTAATCTCTATGAGTAATCCGGCGGAGCAGAAAATGCAGTTCTCGAAAATGCACGGTCTCGGCAACGATTTCATGGTTGTGGATGCTGTGACGCAAAACGTCTTTTTTTCGCCGGAACTGATTCGCCGTCTGGCGGATCGGCATCTGGGGATCGGTTTCGATCAGCTGCTGATCGTCGAACCGCCTTACGATCCGGATCTCGATTTTCATTACCGAATTTTCAACGCCGATGGCAGCGAAGTGGCTCAGTGCGGTAACGGTGCACGCTGTTTCGCTCGCTTTGTGCGCCTGAAAGGGCTGACCAACAAAAGCGACATCCGCGTGAGTACGCAAACCGGGCGTATGGTGCTGAGCGTGACCAGCGATGAGCTGGTACGTGTCAACATGGGTGAACCCAACTTCGATCCGCAACAGGTGCCGCTGCGCGCCAATAAAGCGGAAAGCCTGTATCTGCAACGTGTTGCGGAGCAGACCGTGATGTTTGGTGCGGTGTCGATGGGCAACCCGCACTGTGTGATTCAGGTTGAGAGTGTGAAAACGGCCGCCGTGGAAACCCTCGGTCCGCTGCTGGAAAGCCACGAACGCTTCCCCGAGCGCGTCAACGTGGGCTTTATGGAAGTGGTTAATCCTGAACACATTCGTCTGCGCGTGTATGAACGCGGCGCGGGTGAAACCCAGGCCTGTGGCAGCGGCGCTTGCGCAGCCGTTGCCTGCGGCATTCAGCAAGGCATTCTGGCGGAAAAAGTTCGCGTTGATTTGCCTGGCGGAACGCTGCATATCGCCTGGAAAGGAGTGGGTCAGCCGCTGTTTATGACCGGGCCAGCCACACACGTCTACGATGGGTTTATTCATCTATGAAAAATGTCGAAGAGCAAACCGACAGCGCGGTTTTGCTGGACGATCAGTCGGTAAGCGCCTTCCTGCGCCAGAACCCCGATTTCTTTATTCGCAATGCGCGCCAGGTTGAACAGATGATGGTGCCGCACCCGGTGCGCGGCAGCGTGTCGCTGGTAGAGTGGCACATGGCGCGTCAGCGCAACCACATCCAGCAGCTGGAAGAGGAAATCACGCTGTTGATGGAGCAGGCTACGGCCAACCATCAACTGTTCGATCGTCTGCTGGGGTTACAAGGCCATCTTGCCGCGGCGGACAGCCTGCAGGAAATGTTAACGCGTCTGCACCGTTGGGCGCGTGAGTTGGGTCTGGCCGGCGCCAATGTGCGGATGTTCAACGACCATTGGCACATCGGCGCACCTTCTGATTTCACCCAGTTGGGTCTTTCTCGTCAGGCTTTTGAGCCGCTGCGTATTCAACGCTTTGGTGCTGAACATCATTACCTTGGCAGCCTGAATGGCCCGGAGTTACTGCTGTTGTTGCCTCAGGCGAAAGCCATCGGGTCGGTGGCGATGTCGCTGATGGGCGAACGCGGCGAGCTTGGCGTGCTAATTTTCAGCAGCCGCGACAACCAGCATTATCAAGCGGGCATGGGCACTTTGCTGTTACAGCATCTGGCGCAAATGCTGCCGGATCTGCTGTCTCGCTGGATTGAACGCGCATGAGTGACGTCAGCCCGTTGCAGCCAGCCGTTGAGGGCTTTCTGCGTTATCTGAAAGTCGAACGCCAGCTCAGCCCGTTGACGCAAAAGAATTACACCCGCCAGTTGCAGACGATGACCGCGATGGCCGATGAGATGAAGATCGCCTCATGGGCACAACTGGAGCCCGCACAGGTTCGTCAGTTGGCGGCTCGCAGCCGTCGTGCCGGACTCGGGCCCAGCAGTCTGGCATTACGTATGTCAGCACTGCGCAGTTTTCTTGACTGGCAGGTCAGCCAGGGGATGCTAAGCGCCAATCCGGCCAAAGGCATCTCCACGCCGCGCAATGCTCGTCATCTGCCAAAAAATATGGATGTCGACGAGGTTAACCAGCTGCTGGAAATCGACCTGAACGATCCGCTGGCGGTGCGCGACCGCGCGATGCTGGAGACCATGTACGGCGGCGGTTTACGTTTGTCGGAGCTGGTGGGCATGGATTGTCGTCATGTCGATCTCGACGCCGGTGAAGTGTGGGTGTTGGGGAAAGGCAGTAAAGAGCGACGTGTGCCGATTGGTGGCACGGCGGTGACCTGGCTGCAACACTGGCTGCCACTGCGTGCAAGCTTCGCGCCGCAGGATGATGCGATGTTTGTTTCCAGTCGCGGCACGCGTATTTCAGCGCGTAACGTGCAAAAGCGCTTTGCCGAGTGGGGCATTAAGCAGGGCGTGGCCAACCATATTCATCCGCATAAACTGCGTCACTCGTTTGCGACCCATTTGCTCGAATCGAGTGGCGATCTGCGTGCGGTGCAGGAACTGCTCGGGCACGCTAATCTGTCGACCACGCAAATCTATACCCATCTCGATTTCCAGCATCTGGCGACCGTGTACGACGCGGCGCATCCACGTGCTAAACGAGGAAAGTCTGAATGAAGTTCTACCGCCCGCTGGGCCCGATCAAAGCGATCACTTTCGATCTCGACGATACGCTGTATGACAACCATCCGGTGATCCGTAAAACCACTGCCGAATCCCACGCCGCGTTGCAGGCCTTCCATCCGGCATTGCGTGAATTCACCCCCGCTGATTATCAGGCGCTGCGTGACGAACTGCTGGCGCGTGAGCCGGAAATTTACCACGACGTGTCTGAGTGGCGCCGCCGCTCGGTTGAGCTGGCAATGATCAATATCGGCTTATCCGCTGCTGAAGCCCGCGCCGGTGCCAGCGAAGTGATGGGTGTATTCCATCAGTGGCGCAGCGAAGTCGAGATGCCGGATGAAACGCACCAAACGCTGACGTGGCTGGGCGAGCGCGTCCCGCTGGTGGCGATCACTAACGGCAATGCCTGTCCGGAAAAGCTGGGGATCAACCACTACTTCCAGTTCGCCCTGCGCGCCGGCCCGCACGGCCGTGCTAAGCCGTGGCAGGATATGTATCAGCTGGCGGCTGAGCGTTTGAACATCGCACCTGAGCATATTCTTCATGTGGGCGACGATCTCACCACCGATGTGGTCGGTTCAATAAACGCGGGCATGCAAGCCTGCTGGATCAACCTGCGCGATGGCAATCTGATGAAGATTGATGATGCGCGTTTGCTGCCGCACGTCGAAATTCATCAGTTGGCATCGCTGACCTCGCTGCTATAATGCTGTATGTTCATCCAGCTAATGGCTGGATGATGGCAGGCATTTCCTGACGCACAAATCGTAGCGGCACCCTTCATTTTGCGATGAATAGCGCCGCTACAAATGGTGCGTTGACTGAATGCTGAGAAACCGCATTTCTCAATCCTCCTTTTATTATTTTGGCAAAACGGTGCTTATGGACGTTTCTGATCTGCTTAACGGCTTGAATGACAAACAGCGCGAGGCGGTCGCCGCGCCGCGCAGCAATCTGCTGGTGCTGGCCGGGGCAGGCAGTGGCAAAACGCGCGTGCTGGTGCATCGCATTGCCTGGCTGCTGTCGGTAGAGAATTGCTCGCCTTACTCGATCATGGCGGTGACCTTTACCAACAAAGCGGCGGCTGAAATGCGCCATCGTATCGATCAACTGATCGGCACCAGTCAGGGCGGTATGTGGATTGGCACCTTCCACGGACTGGCGCACCGTTTACTGCGTGCCCATCATCTTGATGCCAATCTGCCGCAGGATTTCCAGATTCTCGATAGCGACGATCAGCTGCGCCTGCTCAAGCGTCTGATCAAAGCCATGAACCTTGATGAGAAACAGTGGCCTGCACGCCAGGGCATGTGGTACATCAACGGCAAAAAAGATGAAGGGCTGCGTCCAAAACACATCGAAAGCTACGGTAATCCGATTGAACAAACCTGGCTGCGCATCTATCAGGCTTATCAGGAGGCTTGCGATCGCGCGGGCTTAGTGGATTTTGCCGAACTGCTGCTGCGTGCGCATGAGCTGTGGCTGAACAAGCCGCATATCCTGAATCATTACCGCGAGCGTTTTAGCAACGTGCTGGTGGACGAATTCCAGGATACGAACAACATCCAGTACGCGTGGATCCGTATGCTGGCGGG
>NZ_DAMDQC010000134.1:0-11801 GCF_032082325.1 Pantoea sp. CTOTU50773
CAGCTGTAAACGAAATCTTGCGCGGTGACGGGGTGACAGTGGATCCAGCGCGCATCTTCACGCAGGGTGAAGGTCCAGATACGCCCCGGCTGGTTGCTCCACTGATTTGAAAAGCCAGGAAAAAGAGGAACATTGTTATCGGGCTCGACCAGCCCCGCTAACAAATTGCGGATGACATTAGATTCGGGAACCCCTTCAGTTTGTTGCGGATCGAGCGAGGACACTTCACTACCGTTATTGATGACAATGCGCTGTGTTGCAGATAACTGCGTCCCTGCCGGGATGTCAGCCGCCTGACTATGAGAGATAAAACCTACCAGACAAAGTACCAGAGACGTGCGCGCAACTTTTTTCGCTACCATGCTCTTCATCAACAAATATCAACCTTATATAAAAACCTGATAGCGAGTAAGCAAGAAGCGTACACATTTGTCGCGAACAGGGAAAAAATTTGTGATGAGCCGAAAATTATCAGAACCGATGCCCGCACGCCAAAGCTAAACAGCAAAAATGTTAGCTAATTCTCTTTTATCATGTAGACCGCGACAGGAGAAGTGTTAATTTTCATACTGAAATATTATTCAACCATATGTTTTATAAGCAATAAGTCAATATTCCGTCGATTTTATCGCCAATAAAGCCCTGTAATCCGCTATTTTACTGTTAATGCTGCCAAACTCTCAGCTAACAATATGAAACGTTATTTGAGGTGATATAACTTCCGAATAGTTACTGATTAAAATGAATATGGCAGTGAAATATACTGTGATAATTATCACATATATTTGTTGATGAACTGGCGCGGGAAGGAAAAGTAGTAGCAAAAGTGATGATAGTCAGATCATATTAAGCCAGGCGAATAACCTCACCCTATTGGTGCAAAATACTGGCCCATTGCACCAATATGGATCACAAAAGTTATTTTTTAACTGAAAACACCGACAAATTAATTCAGCAAACCCGGAAATATCGCCTTCATCCCGGTGACAACAAACTCAATCCCCAGTGCCATTAGAAGCAATCCCATGATTCGGGTAATCACGTTAATGCCTGTTTGTCCTAAAACGCGCACCATTAAAGGGGCAGCTCTAAACAATAACCAACAGCAGAGCGCGAAAATCGCAATGGCGATAGTGAAACCGAGCAGGTTTATCCAGCTGTGGTAACGCGTGCTCCAGACGATAGTCGAACTGATCGCACCCGGGCCGGCCATCAAGGGCAAGGCCAGTGGCACCACACCAATACTTTCACGAATCGCGGTCTCTGACTTTTCCTGCTTGTTTTGCTTATCCTCGCCCAACTTGCCGCTGATCATCGACATCGCGATGGTTACCACCAGAATCCCCCCGGCGATACGGAATGAGTCAATTGAAATACCAAACAAACGGAGAATGGCATCCCCCAGGAACAATGAGGTCCAGAGTATGATCGCCACAGCAAGATTTGCCGTAAAGTTGGTTTTATTCCGCTCAGCGACCGCCTGATAGCTGGTCATGCTGATAAACACGGGGATGATCCCCACGGGATTGACCAGGGCAAATAAGCCGACAAAAAACTTAACGTAGCCGGAAAAATCAAGTAGCACGGGGTTCACGGTGAGCTCCACGAAGGTAGTGTTTCAAATCGCGCTTAATGTAGTGCATAAGCCGGAGGGACAACCAGTAGGTTAAGCGGAAATATATGCTGCTATTTCCCCTTACTTCCAGTTTATTCCTCTGCGAACGATGGCTCGTCGCCCACCTCACGTCATCTCCATCAACTAAAACCGCTTAATGAGTTACTTTAGTTGCTAAAGTGGGTGCTGAAAGGTGTCAGCTTGGCTCCGGATTGATCCACATCAAAATTTGCCTACCTCATCAGGGGTAATCTTACCCCATCGAAACTATTGATACAGGCGTCAGCATCTTATCCTGGAAACCCTTTTAGTAAGCAACGGCAATCTACTCGCCACTCTGAACAACGTATAAGCATAGCGCGACTATACTTTCCGACTCAGGCTTGCTTACTAAAAGAGTTTAACTTCCTTCAGGAGAGCACTATGGCCGTTACAAATGTTGCCGAACTTAATGCACTGGTTGAGCGTGTTAAAAAGGCACAGCGTGAATACGCCAACTTTAGTCAGGAACAAGTTGATACCATTTTCCGCGCTGCTGCACTCGCCGCTGCTGATGCCCGCATCCCTCTCGCCAAAATGGCCGTCGCCGAGTCCGGCATGGGCATCGTTGAAGACAAAGTGATCAAAAACCACTTCGCTTCTGAATATATCTACAACGCCTATAAAGATGAGAAAACCTGTGGTGTGCTGGATACAGATGACACCTTCGGTACTATCACCATCGCTGAGCCAATTGGCCTGATTTGCGGTATCGTCCCAACCACTAACCCGACCTCTACCGCCATCTTTAAAGCGCTGATCAGCTTAAAAACCCGTAACGGTATCATTTTCTCACCACATCCACGTGCCAAAGATGCCACCAACAAAGCAGCCGACATTGTGTTGCAAGCTGCCATTGCGGCTGGTGCGCCGAAAGACATCATTGGCTGGATTGATGTCCCTTCAGTAGAGCTGTCCAACCAGCTGATGCACCACCCTGATATCAACCTGATTCTGGCCACCGGTGGCCCAGGCATGGTAAAAGCCGCATACAGTTCTGGTAAACCAGCGATTGGTGTCGGTGCGGGTAACACGCCAGTGGTTATCGATGAAACCGCCGATATCAAACGTGCTGTCGCTTCTATCCTGATGTCCAAAACCTTCGACAACGGCGTCATTTGTGCATCAGAACAGTCAGTCATCGTGGTGGACTCAGTCTACGATGCGGTTCGCGAGCGTTTCACCAGCCATGGTGGCTATCTGTTACAGGGCAAAGAGTTGAAAGCCATTCAGGATATCATCCTGAAAAATGGCGCGCTGAATGCCGCTATCGTGGGTCAGCCTGCGGCAAAAATTGCTGAACTGGCGGGTATTAGCGTCCCTGCGACCACCAAAATTCTCATCGGTGAAGTGAAGCTGGTGGATGAGTCTGAACCGTTTGCTCACGAAAAACTGTCGCCAACCCTGGCGATGTATCGCGCAAAAGATTATTACGACGCGGTAGATAAAGCAGAGAAACTGGTGGCTATGGGCGGTATCGGCCATACCTCTTGCCTGTACACTGACCAGGACAACCAACACGAGCGCGTGCACTTCTTTGGCGACAAAATGAAGACCGCCCGTATTCTGATTAACACACCAGCTTCGCAAGGCGGTATTGGCGACCTGTATAACTTCAAACTTGCGCCATCGTTGACGCTGGGCTGTGGTTCCTGGGGCGGTAACTCAATTTCTGAGAACGTCGGACCTAAACACCTGATCAACAAGAAAACCGTGGCCAAGCGAGCTGAAAATATGTTGTGGCATAAACTTCCGAAGTCTATCTACTTCCGTCGTGGTTCACTGCCGATTGCCCTGGAGGAAGTCGCCACCGACGGTGCTAAGCGCGCCTTTATCGTCACTGACCGCTTCCTGTTTAACAATGGCTATGCCGATCAAGTCACTCGCGTGTTAAAAGCGCACGGCATCGAAACTGAAGTGTTCTTTGAGGTGGAAGCGGACCCAACACTCAGCATCGTACGTAAAGGTGCTGAGCAGATGAACAGCTTCAAACCCGATGTGATTATCGCCCTGGGCGGCGGTTCCCCGATGGATGCCGCGAAAATCATGTGGGTGATGTACGAACATCCTGAAACCCACTTCGAAGAACTGGCGCTGCGTTTCATGGATATCCGTAAACGTATCTACAAGTTCCCGAAAATGGGCGTGAAAGCGCGCATGGTGGCCATCACCACCACTTCCGGTACCGGTTCTGAAGTTACACCGTTTGCGGTAGTGACTGACGATGCCACAGGCCAGAAATATCCTTTAGCGGATTATGCACTGACGCCTGATATGGCGATTGTGGATGCCAATCTGGTGATGGATATGCCTCGCTCACTCTGTGCGTTTGGTGGTCTGGATGCGGTGACTCACTCGCTGGAAGCCTATGTCTCTGTGCTGGCTAATGAGTACTCTGATGGCCAGGCGCTGCAGGCGCTGAAACTGCTGAAAGAGAACCTGCCGGCCAGCTACCGTGAGGGGGCGAAGAATCCAGTAGCGCGTGAACGTGTGCATAATGCGGCAACAATCGCCGGTATCGCGTTCGCCAACGCCTTCCTCGGTGTGTGTCACTCCATGGCGCATAAGCTGGGCTCGGAGTTCCACATTCCGCACGGTTTGGCCAACGCCCTGCTGATTTGCAACGTCATCCGTTACAACGCGAATGACAACCCAACCAAGCAGACGGCTTTCAGCCAGTACGATCGCCCACAGGCACGTCGTCGCTACGCTGAAATTGCCGACCATCTTGGATTGAGTGCACAGGGTGACCGCACTGCCCAGAAAATTGAAAAACTGCTGGCATGGCTGGAAGAGATGAAAACTCAACTCGGTATCCCAACCTCTATCCGTGAAGCTGGCGTGCAGGAAGCCGATTTCCTGGCGAAAGTCGATAAGCTGGCAGACGACGCGTTTGATGACCAGTGTACCGGTGCGAATCCGCGTTATCCGCTGATTGCTGAATTGAAGCAAATCATGCTGGATACCTTCTATGGCCGCGAATTCTCTGAAGCTGAAGGCCCAGTGGCTGAAGCCGCCGATGATAAAACGGTGAAAATCGAGAAAAAAACCAAAAAGGCCTAACCGGCTAAAAACAAAAAACCCGCTGCGGCGGGTTTTTTTATCGCTAAATAATCAAGCGTGCGGAGATTGCGCACCATAGATAGCTTTTAACGATCCTTCATCAATCGCCTGTTTATAGTGTTTACGGCAGACAGAAATATATCGCTCATTGCCGCCAATCACCACCTGCTCTCCTTCGCTGAACGGTTTACCGTTGGCATCAAGGCGCAATACCATGCTGGCTTTACGACCGCAATGGCAGATGGTTTTAAGCTCAACCAGTTTATCTGCCCATGCCAGTAAATATTGACTGCCGGTAAAGAGCTCGCCGCGAAAATCAGTGCGTAATCCATAACACAATACGGGAATATCCATATTGTCGACCACATCCGATAACGCCCTGACTTGCTCACGTGTCAGGAACTGACTCTCATCCACCAGCACACAATGAACCGGTTGCTTCGCATGCTCCCTGGCTATTTCCTGATTTAATTGTGTCGCAGCGTTATATAAAAATGCAGGAGACGAAAGACCAATCCGCGAGCTTACCTTGCCCGCACCAAAGCGGTCATCAATCTCGGCGGTATACACCAGAGTGCGCATGCCGCGCTCCTGATAGTTATAGGAGGACTGAAGCAAAGCAGTGGATTTACCTGCGTTCATCGCGGAGTAATAAAAATAAAGTTGGGCCATATGCAGAATCTCATCGCAGCACAAATCTGATGGCGCGCAGTCTACCATAAACAAGTAAACCTGTAGCGATGCATTATTTTTATCATTTGCTCAAATTAACGACAATGGCAGGTACGTGATTCATCATCGATGTTAAAACAGCACTTTTTGGCAAAGGACAATCTATGCTGAGAATTTATTCAGCATTATTACTGCCAAAGTGTAAGGATTAGCACAACGTCACGGTGGCAAACGCGGATAATCAAGGCTTCAGATCTAAGCGCTAACGGTAAATATATTTGTAAACCGTAATACAATGTGATTTCTGGTTTTTACTTAACGTTTTACTTTTTAATCTGACTATTGCAGTTATTTTTTAGCCCCACTATTATGAGTCGGCAGAACAACTCCCATTTATTATATTTTGAGATTAGGACAATGAGCGAAGCACTTAAAATTCTTAATAATATCCGTACATTGCGCGCGCAAGCTCGGGAATGCACTCTGGAAACACTGGAAGAGATGCTGGAAAAACTCGAGGTTGTCGTCAATGAGCGTCGTGAAGAAGAAACTCACGCGCAGGCTGAAAATGCTGAACGTAACCGCAAACTTGAACAATACCGTGAGATGCTGATTGCAGATGGTATCGATCCAAACGAATTGTTAAAGGCACTTTCTGAGACCAAAGCACCGGGAAAAACCAAGCGTGCTGCACGTCCTGCCAAGTATTCTTACGTTGATGAAAATGGTGAAAACCGTACCTGGACTGGTCAGGGTCGTACACCAGCCGTGATTAAAAAAGCGATTGAAGAACAAGGTAAACAACTGGACGATTTCCTGCTGTAATTTTCCAGTGCTTCGAATTGTGAATAGCGCTAACGTGAGTTCACTTTACACCGGGTAAGAAAAAGGAAGCCGCTGGCTTCCTTTTTTAATGCGTCTTTATTGCTGATAAAAGCGACGATACCAATCAACAAAGTTCTGCACGCCCTGCTCAACCCTGGTTTGCGGACGGAACTGAATCGCATCATATAATGGCTGAGTATCCGCACTGGTATTGAGCACATCTCCCGGCTGCATCGGCAGCATATTTTTCTTCGCTTCAATGCCCAACGCTTTTTCCAGTGACTCGATATAGGTCATCAGGCTGGTCGGCTGGCTGTTGCCGATATTGTAAACCCGGTATGGCGCAGAACTGGTGGCCGGCGATCCCGCTTCCACGGTCCAGTTTTCATCAGCCTGCGGAATCACATCCTGCATACGCACGATAGCTTCTGCAATATCATCAATGTAAGTAAAATCTCGGGTCATTTGCCCACGGTTATAGACGTCAATTTGCTCACCGGCCAGCATTGCGCGGGTGAATTTGAATAACGCCATATCCGGACGTCCCCACGGACCGTAAACAGTAAAGAAGCGCAGACCGGTGGTGGGCAACTGGTACAAATGGGAATAAGTATGCGACATCAATTCGTTGGCTTTTTTGGTGGCCGCATACAGAGAAATAGGATGATCAACAGAGTCATCCGTTGAGAAAGGCATTTTTCGGTTTAGCCCATATACTGAGCTGGATGACGCATACAACAGGTGGCCAACTTTATGATGGCGGCACCCTTCGAGAATATTGAGGTGGCCAATGAGATTGGCATCGGCGTAAGCGTGTGGGTTATCAATTGAATAACGAACGCCCGCTTGCGCACCCAGATGGATCACGCGATCAAATGCATGATCTTCGAATAATGAAGAAATGGCCTGGCGATCTGCCAGGTCCATTTTCAGGAAAATAAACTCGGGATGCTGGAGGATCTGGTCTAAGCGCGCTTGTTTCAGGCTGACATCGTAATAGTCATTCAGGTTATCGATACCGACGACCTGGTGACCGGCGGCCAGCAAAAGCTGACTCACGTGAAATCCAATAAAACCTGCCGCACCGGTAACCAAAAACTTCATACATCCCTCATTTATTACACAATTTGAATTGATGCTCCGCGGCCGATAGCGTAATACGTAAAGCCGCGTTTGCTGATACGCTCCGGATCATACAGGTTACGACCATCAAAAATCACGGGTTGTTTTAACGCGGTTTTGATAACGTCAAAATCTGGCGCACGGAAGTTCTGCCATTCAGTACAAATCACCAGGCCATCAGCACCTTGCAACGCCGCTTCTTTGGTACCGGTCAGCTTCAGGTCGTCGCGGTGGCCATAAATACGCTGCGCTTCTTCCATTGCTTCCGGGTCAAATGCCTGAATGGTCGCACCCGCTTCCCATAGCGTTTCCATCAGCACACGGCTGGAGGCTTCACGCATATCGTCGGTGTTAGGTTTGAACGCAAGGCCCCAGAGAGCAAAGGTTTTGCCACGCAGATCGTCGCCAAAATGACGCTTGATGAAGCTCGGCAATTTGTTCTTCTGTGAATCATTCACATCTTCTACCGCCTGCAACAGACGCGGTGTGTAACCAATCGACTCAGCAGTACGAATCAGCGCCTGCACGTCTTTCGGGAAGCACGAACCACCGTAGCCACAGCCAGGGTAGATGAAGTGATAACCAATGCGAGAATCTGAACCAATCCCCTGACGGACTTTCTCAACGTCGGCTCCCAGACGTTCTGCCAGATTAGAGATTTCGTTCATGAAGCTGATTTTGGTCGCCAGCATGCAGTTCGCTGCGTACTTGGTCAGCTCTGCACTGCGGATATCCATCAGAATCATGCGATCGTGATTGCGGTTGAATGGCTCATAAAGCTCACGCAACAACTCAACCACGTCGTCGTTATCAGTGCCCACCACGATGCGCTCAGGACGCATGCAGTCGTTTACTGCAGCCCCTTCCTTGAGGAATTCAGGGTTAGAAACCACATCAAACGGGATGTTCACATCACGTTTTTGCAGCGTCTCGGCCATTACTGCACGCACACGATCAGCCGTTCCGACAGGGACGGTAGATTTATCGATCACCACTTTATGATCGTTCATGTGCGCTGCAATTGTCCGCGCAACCGCAGTCACATATTTCAGATCGGCAGAACCGTCTTCATCCGGCGGCGTACCCACAGCAATAAATTGCATGACACCGTGGTTAACACCCTCTTCTGCATTGGTGCTGAACTTCAGGCGACCCGCTTCATAGTTAGACATCACCAGCGGCGTCAAACCCGGTTCGAAAATCGGAATATGGCCTTTTTTCAGGTTTTCGACTTTCTTTTCATCGACATCAATACAGAGAACGTCATGTCCGACTTCGGCCAACACCGCAGCCTGAACCAGACCGACATAGCCGATACCAAATACAGTGACTTTCATTGAATTATCCTGTGTTTAATGAATTACTTTTTGTTGCCTACAGCGCCTTCCAGCCATTGAGTAAAGTCTTTACCCAGTACTGGATGACGAACGCCATACTCAACGAAAGCCTGCATATAACCCAGTTTGTTACCGCAGTCATGGCTTACACCGGTCAGGTGATAGGCTTCAACGGTCTCTTTTTCCATCAGCATGGCGATGGAGTCAGTCAGCTGAACTTCGCCGCCAGCACCTGGAGGGGTTTTCGCCAGCAGTGGCCAGATATCAGCAGACAGCACGTAACGACCCACAACTGCGAGATTAGAAGGCGCTTCAGAAGCTTTAGGCTTTTCAACCACACCCACCATTGGCGCGCTCTGGCCTGGCGCCAGGTCAGCACCTTTGCAGTCAACGACACCGTAAGCGGTCACATCAGCAACCGGCTCTACCATGATCTGGCTGCGGCCGCTTTCTTCGTAACGCGCCAGCATTTCTGCCAGGTTGTCTTTGGTTGGGTCAGATTCGTACTCATCGATGATCACATCTGGCAGAATCACGGCAACCGGCTCATCACCGACCAGCGGATGTGCGCACATCACTGCGTGGCCAAGGCCTTTCGCAATACCCTGACGCACCTGCATGATGGTCACGTGTGGAGGACAGATAGACTGGATTTCATCCAACAACTGACGCTTAACGCGTTTTTCCAGCATGGATTCCAGCTCAAAACTGGTATCAAAATGGTTTTCGATGGCGTTTTTAGAAGAGTGCGTAACCAACACGATTTCGTTAATGCCCGCAGCAATACACTCATTCACGACATATTGGATCAGCGGCTTATCGACCAGCGGTAACATCTCTTTTGGAATAGCTTTAGTAGCAGGCAGCATACGCGTAACCATACCTGCAACCGGTATTACCGCTTTTTTTACTTTATACTTATAGGCAGACATCTAAATACCTCTCTTAATAGGCCGTTCAAGTTAATACTTGATATGTCGATTTAAAAACGAAATGAGTATATCAGTTACTATCAGACGGATTTATCCTGGATGGAGCTAATCCGCTGAATTTAAGACTATTACCCAATTGGAACCCTTACCCCTGGCCCTGTCTCCAGCCCGCAAAAAATATAAATCCAATCGCTTATTCTTCAGCCGATAACATCAGCCGTAGCCTGCCACCCGCGCCCCACACATGGCACTGCCAGGCATCAGCGCGTTGACTAATCTGATTGAGGTGCGTACTGCCCATAGTACCAAGCGGCACGCCATTACTGAGTTGAATCTGATGGGTGTTAATGTGCAATGTGGCGTTGAGGCCAGCGGAGACCAGAATCAGGTTTTTCAACTGACGGTGGTAGTACCCCACCAGCAAGGGGAACTGGCCACTGAGATTGGCCTGGCGTAACAGCATATTGACCTGGCGCAGCAGGCCGTTTAACTCCGGCAAGCGCTGCTTCTGTCCGGAAAGTTGTTCCTGTAACAGACCATTAAACAGCGCGCGCAACAGTAAGGCGGCCAATACGCCATTATCGCCTGCTCGGGTCACATCAAGACAGTAAAAGGCCAGATCCTTGTCGGACAACGCGGCAATATCCAGCACCAGCCCTGGCTGTTCGGCCATGGTCAGTTGGCGATAGTTAATGCGGCAATTGGCGATGGTTTGCTGAACCGGAGGTTGCAACTGCTTCAGTAACTTAGACGCAGCTAAAGGATCGCGAACCAGTGCATCCCAATCCTGAAACAGCTGTTCATCTTCCTCAACTTTGGAAGTGAACATCGAAGGATAAAGGCACTCATAAACAGCTTCACGAAAACGTTCGAGGTTTCTGAGCGGCTTAAGCAGAACATCCTGAACCCCAAGGCGCAGGACATGCGCAATATCAGCCATGTTCTGCGTGGCGGAGATGATCAAGATTGGCACGCTATTACCGCGGCTGCGGATACGTTCGACGAACTGAAGCCCCCCCATGCGCGGCATCTCCAGATCGCAAATCACCAGATCCACGGCTTGAGCCGACAGCAAGGTTAAGCCATCGAGGCCATCTCCCGCTTCCAGCGTGCTGGCTCCCAGCCCCACCAACATAGTGTCTAACATCGAACGGAAAACGACCTCATCTTCGACAATGAGTATCTTTTTGCCGATTAGTGGTTTTTCCATTCTCTCCCCCTGCGTACCAGATATTTCAATAGTGGTTCATAAAACGCAGTTGCGCCTTTCAGAATTGACTGAAGTCGCACTGCCTGAGAATGAACAACCTGATTATCTGCCTCGGACCAGCGGTAATAGTTCATCCATTTTTTTCTCGACGGCGGCTTTACCTGCCGCAATGGCTTCTTCTGCACGATGAAAATCCAGTGTGGATATCTGCGGACAAAACGGTTGAATCAGCACATCCGGTGGATCGCCCGCCATACGATTACGTTTAAGGCGGTTTTCCAGAATCTGGATGGATGTGGACATGATCTCCATGGCGCCCGGCGTTTGATTGGCCCGGCGGTGCGTCAGACCCAGTATGCGCTGGCGCAATTTTTTGCCCCAGCTTAAAGCCTCAGCCGCAGCCTCTTCTTCGCCGCTCTGAGGTGTCACCGATAATAAATCCTGCTGCATTAAATGCGCGTCATGCTGTAAATCCACCGCGATGACAATGTCGGCGCCAAGGGCTCGTGTCAGAGATATCGGCACCGGATTGACCACGGCACCATCCACCAGCCAGTAACCATTGTAGCCAACAGGTGGTAATAAGCCTGGCATACTACAGGACGCACGTACTGCCTGATGCAAATCGCCTTCGGTTAACCACAACTCACGGCCGGTACTTAAATTCGAGGCCACCACGCCAAAGGGTTTATTGCACCCCTCAATCAATTCATTGGGGATCAACTGACGGATGTGGCTGAACACGCGGTCACCGCGCAGCAAACCACCACGCTGCCACGACAGATCCATCAGACGGATTACATCCCAGTAGCGGAATGCGCTGACCCACTTTTCCATCACTCCCAGCCGATTATTGACGTACGCCGATCCCACCAGCGCGCCGACAGAGCAGCCTGCAACCACATCTATTTCAATGCCGGCACGCTCCAGCGCATTAATCACACCAATGTGCGCCCAACCTTTGGCGGCACCTGAACCCAGGGCCA
>NZ_DAMDQC010000135.1:0-11639 GCF_032082325.1 Pantoea sp. CTOTU50773
ATCAGCGCTTCTTCTTTCAGTTCACCGGTTTCGATGATCACTTTCAGCAGCACGTTGGCAGCGGCGCAGGCTTCTTTACAGGCTTTCACCAGCGTAAAACCGATGTCGCGATTACCGGCAATCAGCGCGCGATACGGGAAGACCACATCCACTTCGTCTGCACCGTATGCAATCGCCGCACGGGTTTCTGCCAGCGCGATCTCAACGTCATCGTTGCCGTGCGGGAAGTTGGTGACCGTGGCGATGCGAATATCAGGCGTGCCCTGCTCGCGCAGTGCTTTACGTGCCGCAGGGATGAAACGTGGATAGATGCAAATGGCCGCAGTGTTACCGGCTGGCGACTTCGCCTGATGACACAGCGCGATCACCTTCCCATCGGTGTCATCGTCGTTCAGGGTGGTCAAATCCATCAGTTGCAGGGCGCGTTGTGCGGCCGCTTTAAGATCGGTCATGATGCTCTCCAAAAGGTGACCGGCAGACGACGCCCACCGGATAATGTGATAATTCTAACAAACCACACCTGAATGAATTGCGCTTCATGTCACATGAAAAAAGAAAATTCGTCATATGAATACAATTATTTAGTGATTAAAGTCACAAATAACCGCCAGCACACCCGTTTTCAGGCGCAATACAGGTTGTGAATATTATCACAAAAAAGGGCAGAAAAGGGTAATGCCGATTTTATTACTGTAGCCAATACCCGCCAAAACCGCGGGAAATCCAGATTGTGTCGGGAGGAGGTCAGGCAGGCAGGGCAAACACGCGCAGGCTGTTCTGCCACAGCGTATCAGCAATGATATCGGGCGATTCACTGCGCAACTGACACAGCACATCAAACACGTTGCGCGCGCGCTCAGGACGGTTGGGCTGCCCCTGATAACCCTGCAACGGCATATCAGGCGCATCGGTTTCCAGTAACAGTGAGGTGAGCGGCAGATTAGCAATAGTGTTGCGGGTTTTACTGGCGCGTTCATAGGTGATGGTGCCGCCCACGCCGATCGCATAGCCAAGCTGGATAAAACGTTCCGCCTGCTGCTGGCTGCCAGCAAAACCGTGTACCACGCCACGGCGCGGTAAATCATGGCGACGCAAATGCAGCGCCAGCTGATCGTGAGTGCGACGCGAATGCAGGATCACCGGCAAATCATACTGTTTCGCCAGTTTGAGCTGTGCATCCAGTAATCGCGTCTGCTTATCAAATTGCGCGTCCTGCATATAGAGATCGAGGCCGATCTCGCCGATCGCCACACGTTTACTATCAGGCGTTTTCAACCACTGTTCCAGCTGATCCAGATGCGCATCCTGATGCTCGGCAATATTGATCGGATGCAGCCCTAATGCGGCATACAGCGCCACGTGCTGTTGCGCCAGCTGGCTGACCAGTGCAAAGCGGCTGGCATCGACGCTCGGCACAATAATGCGTTCCACACCCGACTGCGCCGCACGGGCGATGCTGCCTGCGGCGTCATCGACAAAAGGCGGGAAATCGAAATGGCAGTGGGTGTCGATAAATCTCATGCCAGCGATCCTGCATCAAAATCGGCATCATTATCCGCCAGCGGCGGCGTATGCACGGCGCGATTGTCTGGTGCATTCGCCACGGCGGCCGGTGGTGTCACGGTAGTCTGGCGCAGGAACGGTTCGGCATCGCTCAGCCATTGACCTAGCGTCGCGAGGAAATAGCGGCCGCTGCGGCGTCCTAAATGGTAATCCTGATTCAGTGAAGCCAAACGGCTACCCAGCGCCATACTCGCCAGCGGTTTCGGCGGGTAAATTTCAATGATGCGCAGGTCGTCTGGCGGCTGTTCGATAAACTGCTGAATCTCACGATAGCTCTCTTCATGGTGATGCAGGATGTTGATCATCGGCTGCAGTGCGCTGTCACCCAGCCAGCGCTCCATACGTTTGAACCATTTAGGCGTGTAAGACATTTGTGACGGCACGGTGCGGATCACCACAATGGTATCGGCACCGCGTCGTGCGGCTTCACGCACCGGAATCGCATCGCTGATACCGCCATCGAGATAGTTCACGCCGTCCATCAGCACACCGCTGCGATAGAACCCAGGAATGGCGCTGGAAGCTTTGATCACGTCGTGCCAGTTCAGGCTGGTAGGGTTGAAATATTCGGCGCGGTAATCGTCACCGCGACAGGCACACATATAGAACTCGCTGCCTTTGGCAAACAGTCCTTCGGCATTGCTGAGCGACAAGGGAAATTCTTGTTTGGTGATGTCGATCAGCCAGTCGAGATCGATCAGATGGCCACCGCGCACAAAGCGCAACGGATCAAAAAACAGTTTGCTGGTGGTATAACGCGTGATGACGCGGCGCGCGTAGCCCGGTTGGGCGCAAACAAACGCAGACAGGTTTTGTGCTCCTGCGGAGGTGCCCAGCATCAATTGAAAGGGATTAAAACCGGCACGTTGAAACTCATCCAGCACGCCTGCGGTGAAGATGCCGCGTTGACCGCCGCCTTCGCAGACCAGGGCAATTTTTTTTGATTTAAATGGGGTGAGCGCCAGGGGCTCAAAGGTGTCCAGTGACACCGGGATGCGTATTCCCAATGGATGTCCCTCAGTTTTCCTGCTCTGAGGGAGCCGCTGACGGCAGCATCCCGGAGAACCAGTCATTGTCATTCCCTGACCTATTGCATCGTGCAATCGGTGCGGCTAACTATTATGCCGCAAATGACTGGTCTCCGCTTTAGTGACTCGCGGGTTAGCGTTGTGTTAACGCAATCGGTCAGGGTCGTTTACGCCCGGTAAACAGGCTTACGAGGAACAGAATAATACCGACAATGAAGACAATTTTAGCTGCCCATGCTGCCGTACCCGCCAGACCGCCGAAACCTAATGCTGCAGCAATCAGAGCGATGACCAGAAAGATAATACCCCAACGAAACATAAGCCTCTCCTTACCGTAGTGAAAATCGAACTGCTTATTCATACAACATTGTTTTTATTACGAAACGGCACTGAAGCAGTGCCGCTTCGCTCGCGTTAAGATTTCACCTTCAGGTCATTCTTCACGCTTTTGACGCCTTCAATGGCTTTGGCGATTTTCTCAGCACGATCGGACTGTGCCTGGTTCGCCACTTCTCCTGATAACTGCACCACGCCATCGGTGGTTTCCACCTTCACGTTGCGCGATGGCACAATGTCATCTGCTAAAAGCTTAGCTTTGATTTCACTGGTGGTTGCGGTATCGCCCGCATAACCTTTCAATGATGTTTCTTTGCTGTCTTTAACATGCAGTTTGTCACTGACGGATTTCACACCCTCAACTTTCTGCACCAGCGCAACGGCTTTTTCCGCCTGATCCTGCGAAGCGACAAAGCCGCTCAGCGTGACCACGCCCTGATGCGTTTTTACTGAGATATCCGTACTTTTAATCGCTTCATCATCCACCAGCGCCGCTTTGGCTTTAGCAGTGATGCCGCTGTCATCCATAAAACCATCGACTTTTTTCATAGAACTATCGATTTTAGAACCCGTGCTGCTGGTGTCCGCAGCGTAAGCTGCGCCGCCCATCAGAGCAGTGGTAGCCAGAGCGGCAATTAGGGTTTTAGCAATCTTAGTCTTATTCATCGATATCATCCTTCTATCAGTTAACTCACTCGCAACTGCGAATGCGCCAGCAACAAACGGCGTTGCTGCATTCATAGACGTAATGAAACCAGAGGTCTCTTTTCTCGTCCGACAGGATAATCATAGTAGGGATTACAGGTTTTGCTGGCTTTTGTGGTTGATATCTCGCCAAAAAGCGATAAACGCAGCGCAATTAGGAGGAGTCTGTAGGATAAAAATAGGGCCAGTAAAATCACTGGCCCTGTTGTGATGCGGGATTAATGCTCGCGCGTTTTGCGGAACTTCACGTCAGGATAGCGTTCCTGCGTGATGTTGAGGTTTACCATAGTTGGGGCGATGTAAGTGAGGTTATCACCGCCATCCAGCGCCAGGTTCACTTCGTTTTTGCGCTGGAAATCGTCGAATTTCTTCGCATCGCTACATTCAACCCAGCGGGCAGTCGCGACATTGATGGCTTCATAAATCGCTTCAACGTTGTATTCGCTTTTCAGGCGCGCCACAACCACTTCGAACTGCAGCACACCAACCGCACCCACGATCAGATCGTTGTTGTGCACCGGGCGGAACACCTGTACCGCGCCCTCTTCCGACAGCTGAACCAGCCCTTTCAGCAGCTGTTTCTGCTTCAGTGGATCGCGCAGACGAATACGACGGAACAGTTCCGGCGCGAAGTTCGGAATACCGGTGAACTTCATGTTTTCACCCTGGGTAAAGGTGTCGCCGATCTGAATGGTGCCGTGGTTGTGCAAGCCGATGATATCGCCAGGGAAAGCTTCTTCTACGTGCGAACGGTCGCCGGCCATAAAGGTCAACGCATCCGAGATCACCACGTCTTTGCCAGTACGCACCTGGCGCAGCTTCATGCCTTTCTCGTACTTGCCAGAAACCACACGCATGAAGGCAACACGGTCACGGTGTTTCGGATCCATATTCGCCTGGATCTTAAACACGAAGCCGCTGAATTTCTCCTCGCTGGATTCCACCAGACGCGCATCGGTTTTACGTGGCATCGGCGTCGGTGCCCAGGCCACTAAGCCATCGAGCATATGATCGACGCCGAAGTTACCCAGTGCGGTGCCGAAGAACACCGGGGTAATTTCACCGCTCAGGAACAGCTCCTGATCGAACTCGTGGGATGCGCCCTGCACCAGTTCCAGCTCATCACGCAGTTGCTGTGCCAGGTCTTCACCCACCGCCGCGTCGAGATCCGGGTTCGCCAGACCTTTGACAATGCGCACATCCTGAATGGTATGGCCCTTACCGGTTTGATACAGGTAAGTTTCATCTTTGTAGAGGTGATACACGCCCTTGAACAGCTTACCGCAGCCAATCGGCCAGGTGATTGGCGCGCAGGCAATCTTCAGCTCGCTCTCAACTTCATCCAGCAGTTCCATCGGATCGCGGATGTCACGGTCAAGTTTGTTCATAAAGGTGATGATCGGCGTATCGCGCAGACGGGTCACTTCCATCAGCTTACGGGTACGATCTTCAACACCCTTCGCGGCATCGATCACCATCAAACAGCAGTCAACCGCCGTCAGCGTACGGTAGGTATCTTCAGAGAAGTCTTCGTGCCCTGGGGTATCCAGCAGGTTCACCAGACTGTCGCGATACGGGAATTGCATCACCGAGGTGGTGATGGAGATACCACGTTGTTTCTCCATCTCCATCCAGTCAGATTTAGCATGCTGGCTGGAGCCGCGGCCTTTGACGGTACCGGCGGTTTGGATCGCCTGCCCGAACAGCAGCACTTTTTCGGTAATGGTGGTTTTACCGGCATCCGGGTGCGAGATGATCGCAAACGTACGGCGGCGCGCCACTTCATCTAAAAAGGAAGCAATAGACATGTGTGAATTCTTCTTCAAGGGCAACGCGCGGGCGGCGCGCTGCGAATAAATCGTTCCGGGCAAAGCCGGGGGATAACGGAACCAATGGTGACGCAGTGGCGTCAGTTCACAGCAAGATGTGCGCGATCTACATTGGCGGCAGTCCGGTTATCCAGTCAGCATTAAGGCGGCATAGCATACAATATTTCAGCAGGCGGGGAAATCGCGGGATGGAACCTGTGTACACCCTCGCCCTGCCGCTTTCCTGCAGGCGAGAAGAAGAGACTGCTCGAGCGAGGCTTTCATTCAGGGTTACAGCCTCGCCCATTTGCGGGAGAGGCTGGGGTGTGGGAAACGACACACGACTAACCCAATACGCGCACCACTGCCGCCTTAAAGATCTTCACCCCGATCTCCAGCGAACTCAGTTCAAAACGCATATCAGGATGATGCAGGCCCGGCACCAGATTGGTACCCAGCCCCCAGAAACCGGCTTTCACCTGCGGTCTTTTCACCGGGTAGTAGAAGAAGTCTTCACTGCCTGGCGTGGATTTGGTGTCGAGCAGCCCTTCTTCCCCCAGTACATCGACGATCGCTGCCCGGATCACTGCCGTGGCTTCCTCGTGGATTTCTGCGGCGGGCATCTCTTTCAGTACCACCACTTCAGCGCTCGCACCCAATGCAGCCACGCTGTGCTGAATCGCCTGCGTCACTTTCTGTTTCAGCACCTCCATCGGTGTGTTCTCCTGCGAACGCAGATCCCACACCACGCGCGCCTCATCCGGCACGGAGTTGGTGACGCCGGCATCACACAGGAAACGAGTAGCTTTCACGCTCCAGGTTAGCCCCGGTGCCAGGTGGATGCTGTTTACCGCCTGCACCGCTTGTACCGCAGCATCTAAAGCATTCACGCCCAAATGTGGGCGCGCGGCATGAGCAGGCACACCTTTAATTGTCGCTTCCAGCGTACTGCACGCCGAATAAAGCACGGCTGGCGTGGCTTGTCCGACATGGCACTCTTCCAGTGGACGCACATGGAAACCGAGGATCATCTCAACATCCTCCAGCGCACCGCCCTCAATCATCGATAACGCACCCGCACCGAGTTCTTCCGCAGGCTGGAACAGCAGCTTAAGCTTGCCGCGCTTGATCGCACCCTCTTTCAGCAACTCCTGTGCCGCCGTCAGCACCACCGAAGAGTGCCCATCGTGGCCGCAGGTATGGCGTGCACAGGCGACGCCGTTAATGATGTGGCCGAGTGCATCCATATCTGCACGTAGCGCCAGTACCGGACCCGGCACGCCGCTGTCAATTTCCGCCACGATGCCGGTGGTGTGATTAATGCCGCGCGTCACGCTGATGCCAGCCTGCTCAAGCTGGTCGGCGATATAGGCGGAAGTTTTGAATTCTTCGAATCCCAGTTCCGGGATTTCATGCAGGTAATGGTAATGATCTAATACGTTCGACACCGCTAAGCTCCTGACAAGTAAAGGCTCATCACAGCATCCGCCGATGTACGGCTATAATCAATCCAGGGTGAATGAAAATGAGTCAAACCTGAGAACTCTTCGCATTCAATAAATGAAATAATTCCATTTACAATCAATAAGATAATTTCAACTTTTTGTCGAAAAAGCCTTCACAAAAAAGTATAGATTGATGCATAATTCACCGTACTTCACCTGACAAATTAAAAAGGACTCAGCCATGTTAACTGCTGAAATGACCTCTCGCCTGAACGATCAACTGAACCTCGAATTCTTCTCTGCCAACCTGTATCTGCAGATGAGCGCATGGTGCAGCGACAAAGGTTTTGAAGGTGCTGCCGCTTTCCTGAAGATGCATTCTCGCGAAGAGATGGAACACATGCAGCGCCTGTTCGATTACGTTAGCGATGCCGGTTCTCTGCCGGTGCTGGGCAGCATTGCCGCCCCTGCCGTTAGCTGGAACTCACTGAATGACGTGCTGGAAGAAGCGCTGAAGCATGAGCAGCTGATCACGCAGCGCATCAACGACCTGGTACACACCGCGTTGATGTCTCAGGACTACTCAACCTTCAACTTCCTGCAGTGGTATGTGGCTGAGCAGCACGAAGAAGAGAAGCTGTTCAAAACCGTACTGGATAAACTGGCGCTGGTGGGCAACAAAGGCGAAGGCCTGTTCCTGGTGGACAAAGACCTGGGGCGCATGAACGTCGAAGGCCACGGCCAGTCATAATAAAGACGACACACAGCTGAAAACACCACGCCCGGTAATGCCGGGCGTTTTTTATGCTGAAATCGTACGCTTAGATGGCGACGAGCGTACAAACGATCAGGAACATAGACTCAACCAGGGGCGCATCAATGCCCCCCTGCGTTGTCGCATCGCCATACATGGCGACCGCTTACTCCAGCTCTCTCAGACGCAGTTCTGAAGGCTGCGGGCGGCCAAAGAAATAGCCCTGGAACAAGGTACAACCCTCTTCACGCAGCTTGGCGAATTGCTCGCTGCTCTCCACCCCTTCGGCGGTGATCTGAATATCCAGACTGCGGCTCATGCCGGTGATCGCCCGGATAATCGCCAGCGCTTCGCGGCTGTCTCCCATATCGTTGATAAACGACTTGTCGATTTTGATCTTGTCGAACGGGAAGGATCGCAGATAGCTCAGCGATGAATAGCCGGTACCGAAATCATCCAGTGCAATCTGCACACCAATCGCTTTCAGGCTTTGCAGGGTGCGGATGTTACCCAGCGTGTCATCCAGCAGCACCGATTCCGTGATCTCCACTTCGAGGCGATGCGGAGCCAGCCCGGATTCACGCAACGCGCCTTCCACCACCGACACCAGCGAACTGTTCTTAAACTGCAGCGGCGACAGGTTCACCGACACCGACTGCTCGGTGCCCCAACTCTGCGCCTCGCGGCAGGCTTCATATAGCGCATAAGCGCCCAGCATGTGGATCAGTCCGGTCTCTTCGGCAATCGGGATAAAATCATTCGGCATGATCAAGCCCTTAACCGGATGGTGCCAGCGCATCAGCGCCTCATAACCAATGATTTCGTCCTCATTGGTGATTGGCTGATAGTAGAGTTTCAGCTGACGCCCGGTGATGGCCTCACGCAGATCGTTTTCAATCACGCGGCGACTGCGCGCCACATCATCCATTTCCATGGTGAAGTGTTCATAGCGGTTACGTCCGTTGCGTTTGGCTTCGTACAACGCCATATCCGCACAGCGCAGCATGTGCTCCGGCGTGTTGGTGACCTGTGACGTCAACGCAATGCCCACGCTCAGCCCAACGGAAAGATTGTGCCCTTCAACATTAATAGGCGGACGGATCGCTTCGATCAGGCGCTGAGCCACCACCGCCGCTTCCTGCGCGTTATTGATATTCGGCAGCACGATAGCAAACTCATCGCCGCCAATACGCGCCAGCGTATCATGGTCGCGCAGCGCACTGCGCAAGCGTTTTGCCACCACGCGCAGCAGATCGTCACCAATCTGATGGCCCAGCGCATCGTTAACGTTCTTGAAGTTATCAAGATCGAGGCACAGCGTGGCGCTCAACGCATGGTGATGATTATCCTGACGCAGCGCTTCACTCAGCTTCTGCCGGAACAGAATACGGTTTGGCAGGCTGGTAAGGTTATCGTGGTGCGCCATGTGGTGAATACGCGCATCGGCTTCACGCTGATCGGTAACGTCCTCAACAATCAGCATCACGTAGTTCTGACGCATATCTTTGCCACTGATGGTGGTGGCGCGGGTATGCAGAATACGATCACCGCCTGCGGTCAGCAGCAGCTGCTCGCGTGAATGGATGCCTTCGCTGCGCAGCGCGATATCCGCCAGGCTGTTGAAATAGTCGCTCAGCTCCGCCGACATACACTCGTGCGGACGCTTGTGCATAATCAAAGATTTACTGACGCCAAACAGCTGCTCGGCTTTGTCATTAACCATCAAAATTTCGCGGCTGATGGCGTCTTCCACAATCACGCAAGACGGAATGTTAGCGATGATGGTATCGAGGAAACCAGACAGCTCAGACATCTTAGCGCTCTGCGCCTGCGCCAGATCCCGCGCACGCAGCAGTTGCTGCTCGTTCTCACGACGTTCGGTGACATCACGGGTGATCTTAGCAAAGCCGATCATCTTGCCATCTTCATTGTGGATGGCATCGATCACCACATGCGCCCAGAACGCCGAGCCATCTTTACGATAGCGCCAGCCTTCATCTTCAAATCGGCCGGTTTTCAGCGCAATACCTAGGTTGGCTTCCGGCGTGTTGGCCAGCCGCTCCTGAGAACCGTAAAACACTGAAAAATGCTGGCCGACAATCTCCTCGGAAAGATAGCCTTTGGCACGCTGTGCCCCGGCGTTCCAGTTCACTACACGGCCCTGCAGATCCAGCATGTAGATAGCGTAATCGGTCACACCTTCCACCAGCAGTCGGAAGGTTTTCTCGTATTCCTGCTGTTTGCGTTGCAGCTCGCGCTGCTCGGTGCAGTCACGGGTGATTTTGGCGTAGCCAATCAGCTTGCCCGCATCATCACGAATCGCATCAATGATCACATGTGCCCAGAACGCGCTGCCATCTTTGCGATAGCGCCAGCCTTCATCCTCAAAGCGCCCGGTTTTGAAAGCGGTGCTGAGGTTTTTCTCAGGGATATGATTTTTGCGGTCCTGCGCACTGTAGAAGCGTGAGAAGTTCTGACCAACAATCTCTTCGGCCACGTAACCTTTGGCACGCTGCGCGCCGGCATTCCAGTTTTCGACGTTACCGTCGAGATCAAGCATGTAGATGGCGTAGTCCGTTACGCCTTCAACTAATAAACGGAAACGTTGCTCCTGTTCCTGCTGTTTGCGCTGCTGTTCTTGCTGAACCGTGCAGTCGCGGGTGATTTTGGCAAAGCCCAGCATTTCGCCGAAGTCGTCGCGAATCGCATCTATCACCACATGTGCCCAGAAGGCGCTGCCATCTTTACGATAACGCCAGCCTTCGGTTTCGAAGCGCCCCACCGCTGTCGCAATGGAAAGCCCGCGCTGCGGCGCCCCGTTTTTACGATCTTCTTCGCTGTAGAACAGCGCAAAATTTTTGCCGACGATTTCGTCCGGCGTATAACCTTTGGCGCGTTGCGCTCCTGCATTCCAGTTGGCGACGGTGCCATCGGGTTTGAGCATGTAAATGGCATAATCCACCACGCTCTGCACCAGCAGCCGGTACATGACGTCAGAGTTATTATTCATTGTTGTTCGCCTATTGCTGGCCTGGTATTAATTGCTTCTTAAGAAAAATCTTAATTACCGTGGAGACTTAAACGCAAAAGCGCAGCGCTGACAAGCGTTAATCGTCCACAGACAAAAGTTGGTAGTCAGGTTATCGGCAATGGCGAAAAAACATTCAGAGGGATACTCAATATATTCTGCTACGTTGACGCTGCTCCTGGGGAAAACGCGGACTATCCAGATGGCACTGCAGGGGGAGATGCGCTTGCCAGCATAATGGCGCGCGTGTCGCTAAAATCGGGCACTCTGCCGCCGCAATAAAGGCCGGGATCACGCGCTGGGCAGCGGTTTTCTCAATTAACCATAGCTGATCGTCAAGCGGCGGATGGACGTTCCACGGCAGCCAGCGTGCCTGCTGCTCGGCCAGCAGCCGCGCAGCGCGTGTGCCGGGCGCAACGTGACTGCTGAAAATCAGCTTAAAGCCTGGCTGAGCACTGAGCTGCGCGGCTAAGCCGCTGTCGGCCACCGCATCGGCCGCCACAATGACATCTGCAGGCCGCCATTGTTCCGGCTGCGGCTGTTTCAACAAGCGCACCAATCCCAGCGCCGTGGTGGCGGGCAGTTTGTCCATCGCCAGCAGTTGCGCGACCTCACTGCGAATTTGCGGGCAGAGCTGAACCGCCAGCCCCCGTGCGGTGAGCTGTAAAGCCACTTCCGGACCGCGTCCGTGTTCCGGCACGGCAATCACCGCGCCGTGGGTGGCGGCCATCCCCAGTGCATCCATCTGATCGCACAAACGCTGCGTGCGATCGCCGTAGGACGCATCAGTGATCAACAGCTTAGCCTGCGGCGGGCAGTCAAACGGCAACAGCAGCGCTTCGCGGCTCCAGTCGCCCATATAGGTGATGCCACCGGCAATCGGCAGATGGAACCATACCGAACCCGGTGAATGGCCGCTGCGGCCGGTAAACAGATTTAACGGGCCAATGGCCGTTTGCCCGCGTAGCGGTA
>NZ_DAMDQC010000136.1:0-11623 GCF_032082325.1 Pantoea sp. CTOTU50773
TAGTTCCCTGGCAGACAATCACAATACCGGGATCGTAAAGCACTGGCGGGCGTGCTAGTGGGCGATCTGAACGCAAAATACGCACATCAGAAAGTGCCGTCAGGTTGTAGCCCTCATGCGGCGCGAGCGATTTAAGCAATTCCACCGTACGTTGTTGTACCTCTGAATCTACCACCACTCCTCCTCACTCATAAGATTAGGCAATAAAAGCAGAAGATACGGCCTTATAGCGCTGACCTCCAGAGAATATTATGCATGCATCATTCATGTAGGGAGAAAAACGATGTCTAGCTCTAAAACACTTTTGATTACTGGTGTAAGCAGCGGTTTCGGTCGTGCGCTGGCGCTGGAGGCCTTAGCCAAAGGTTATCGCGTGATCGGGACGGTGCGAAATGTAGAAGCTAAATTGGCATTTGAACAACTCCATCCGCAAAATGCGCTGGCGTTTGAACTCGATGTCACTCATTTCGCTGTTATTGATGACCTTATAGCCGACATTGAAGCTGATCAGGGTCCAATTGATGTTTTGGTCAATAACGCGGGTTATGGACACGAAGGGATTATGGAGGAGTCCTCGCTGGAGGAGATGCGCCACCAATTTGACGTTAATGTATTTGGTGCCGTGGCGATGATCAAAGCCGTATTGCCCTTCATGCGCCAACGGCGTCGCGGGCATATCCTTAACATCACGTCGATGGGCGGATTTATCACTATGCCAGGCATTAGTTATTACTGCGGCAGTAAGTTTGCGCTGGAAGGTATTTCAGAAACCCTCAGTAAAGAACTTGCGCCTTTCAATATTCACGTCACCGCTGTTGCTCCCGGCTCATTCCGTACTGATTGGGCTGGCCGCTCCATGGTGCGCAGCGCACGCAGCATCAGTGATTATAACGCTCTCTTTGATCCTATCCGTCAGGCAAGAGAAGCGAAAAGCGGCAAACAGCTTGGGGATCCACAGAAAGCGGCGCGCGCGATGCTGGCTATCATTGAGAGCGATAACCCGCCTGCACATTTGCTGCTCGGCAGCGATGCATTAAAGCTGGTGAAAGATAAACTTGTGGCGTTGAATGCAGAGATCGAGGCGTGGAAAACGCTGACACGTTCAACAGATGGTGATTAGTGACCTTTACAGGAATGTAATAGTAATTAGCACATTGGGGGTTCAAATAATTAATAAGGAACTTAAAGCCCCGATTCAGGGGCTTTGGTATTACTGAAGAACACTCAAACCTTTACGATCAATAATATTGAGCAAACGCAGCGCCGCGCCGTTTGGTTTTTTTTCTTCTCGTTCCCATTTAATAATCGTGGCGACTGACATTCCAACGCAAGCCGCCAGCATTGCTTGACTCAAGCCCAAACGCTCACGCAATTCTTTAATAGCCTGGCCCGACATCATAGGCTGAACAGGCAGTGCCGCTCGCAACTCGCGCAATCTTACCCTTGAATCGATTTTTTCTTTAAGATCATCAGAGACAACGCCAATTTCATTGAAATCATGTGCGATTTCCTGAAGATCTTTAAGGTGATTAACCATCACACTGCACCTCTCGCATTTTCCCCGCCCTAATCGCTCGTCTTGCTTGTTCAGTGGTGAGGTTGAATAACTCTTTGGCAACTTGCTTATAAAGTAGCAGTTCAGTTTCGGTCATTTCTCGTATTGTGCTTTTGACTGCTGACTTAGCATACCCATTTACAAAGAAGAGGTGCTTATCAATTTTGAAAGCAATGACAGCTCTGGCACCACTACTTTTACCTTTGGTTAAGGGAATGCGTTTCTTATATACCCCACCGCCTAATATACCCCACCGCCTAAATTAGCTTCATATCGACCCGCGATAACTTCTAACGCTGCAATGCATAGCTTGCCGTCGTCAATCCCATCAGCTTTGGTATTTCTGTCGAATGGTTTTAAAACATAAATTGCCATGGTGTCTCCTGACTGTGATTCGATAAGGACGCTCCTTGTCCACACATGCAATATCTATAGTACTAAGTACCATAGGTTAACTCAATCTCTATCTTATTAGCCCAGACATCAAGTTTAATGCCCTGAAAAGAGTGCTTTTACATAAGCATCTGTAATTAATAGACTAGCACTTTTTGCAAAAACAGCTCCCCTGATGGTTAACCTTATTCCTGTACAACAGGCTGTTCTTTGTATAACTTTAGTGGGCCTGGTGCTCATTAGTTAACCTGGAGGATGGAACCATGCGTCAGGGTCGAAACCTGCTATCAACGTCGGATGCGATTACGCGTTATTTTAATGAGGCTTCCCTGCCTTCTCAGCAGGAAATCCTGGGTAAAATCGTTGGAGAAATACTGCGTTCAGGCCGTTCACTGAGTCGCAAAACGATCTGCACCAAGCTGATTTGCCGACTGGAACAGGCAAACAGCCCGGAAGAAGAGTTGCACTACCAACAGTTAATTGGCCTGATGTTTACCTCCGAGCGATGATCCTGAGAACTTGCGCACCGACCTGACATCGGACAAAGTGGCTTCCGCCTCATAGGTTATTTCACGTTAGACTGAATCCACTTTGTTACCTGTCGCAGGTCTTTGCGGTAACCAGAGAACGTGTATGAACAGAAGTAAAGATGAACGATTAACTGATATCGTCATGGGCGATGCCGTACTGCAGCTGCTGAAAAAAAAGGGGCCGGTGACGAACAGCGCCCTGCTCGATAAGCTTCGTTTGATGGCGTCCGTTGAACCCGATGCTGGCCGCCAAAAAGCACTAAGCCGCGCCATGGCAGAAGTGAAGAACAACATGCAATCCTCCACTCAGGACAGCATGGCACTCAAAGATACCAACAACGTCACACACATTTTTCGCAACCGCGATAATACGGGCAAAGACACACAGCATTAAAATCGGGGCCTCGAGGCACCCTCTTGTTAATGAAATTTTCATAACTTAAGGCTGCAATTTTAACCCATTGCAGCCTTTTTTTGTCGGGCGCTTCACTACGCTTTCAATTCACCATGCTGTTGCAGCTCATAATCGATAAAGGCCTTAATCATCGCACGGTAAACCTGCTCAATAATTTCCTCAGATAACCCCTGCGCTTTTGCCTGACATCTCACTTTATCAATCACCTGTTGGACACGATCGGGAGCGCGTACCGCTGCGCGGTCTTGTTTAAACTGTGCAGCGGCCTTAACACACTCTCCACGCCGGGCAATCAGTGCCACAACTTCTTGATCCACTTTATCAATTTCTTCCCTGACTGCATCAATAGAGTCAAATTCCATCAAGATTTCTCCTTTATAAATGGGTTATCGCGAACTGATGAGCAATTTGATGCCCAGGCAAACAAAGCCTAACGCAAAGATTCGGTTCATAAAGCGCATCACGCGCGGTTTTTCGAGCACCCGACGCCTCATCAGCGCGGCAAAAGCGCCATACAACATAAAGATGAAAAGCGTCAGCAACATAAAAATGGCACTCAGTACTAAAATATCTTGTGTCGGCGTCGAACTCTCTGAAGCGATAAATTGCGGTAAAAAAGCCAGAAAAAACAGCGATAATTTAGGGTTAAAGAGATTGAGTAACAGAGCATGGTTAATAATACGCAATGCGGATTTTTTACTCTCCACCTCCGTGGTCAGTGATGTCCGCTCACGTAGCGCCATCCACGCCATGTAGAGCAAGTAGTCAACGCCGATTAGCTTCAACATGTTGAATGCGTAGTCACTGGTATGAAAAATAACGGCTAATCCCAGCAATGTAGCGAGAAGATGCGGCACAATACCGAGCGTGCACCCTAAAGCCGTAATAAAACTTACACGCATTCCTCGATTCAGACCGCTGGCAATAGTTAACATAGCCCCAGGGCCCGGTGACATCACTACCACCAAAGTAGTGACATAAAACTCTATTCCAGCGTGCATTTTTAATCCCTCAGTCGAATGTATCGCCTGAGTATCAATTCACGAAATGCCTGCGTCTTGAACAAAATTGCAGAGGATTACAGCAGAATGGCTTTTTGATAGCGTGCCGGCGTGATACCCATTTGGCGCGAGAATGCACGCGTGAGTTGGCTTTGATCGGCAAAACCACTCATAACAGCGGCATCAGCCACACTATTCCCTTTTGCCAGCCATTGTCTTGCATTACGGACGCGCAACTGCATGAGATAGGCATGGGGCGTCATTCCAACTTCACGAGCAAAACTGCGCAAAAGTTGGAATCGACTTAGCCCACACAACGTTGCCAATTCACTCAGGCTCGTCTGACGTGATGGAGCATCATCTAAATATTGCTTTGCCCTTTGTATCGTGGGTGTCATGTTGGGCGGGAAAGCCAGGGTCAGAAGGTGGTGATGACAGAGGTGCATTAAGCATTGTAATAACGTCTCTTCCAGAAAACCCGGTTCAACCTTGGTCTGATTTAGGGCAAAAAAAAGCTGAAACAGACGATGGCTCAGAGAGTTGTCTCTGACTAACGGCTTGAGCACTGCATCGGCATCACTCCTCTCCATCCGTAACTCCTGCCACAACAGTTCAGGTTCCAGATAGACCATCTGCCAGCTACGCGCGCCCTGAAGCGGCATACCATCGTGCACTTCTCCCGGATTGACAATAATCACATCTCCAGGGCCGGCCTCTATCTGCCCCAGCAGGCTCCATGAGCGCTGTGCACCTTGCGAGATGACACCCATCCCGAAGTGATCATGGGAATGGCGCGGGAAGGTATGTTCGCTCTGCAGCGCCATGGCCTCTGTACCCGCCATAGGGCTATGCAGAACGCGTGACAAGTGGACGGGCTTTACCAACGTCGTTTCTCCGCAGATACACACTGACTGCTACTTTAGCGCCTTTTCCTCTCAGCAGAAAAAAAACCGCAGGGATTTTGTACGATGTTGTGCTAACGTCAGATTTATTCCCCAATCTGCCGCGAGCCGATGATGTCTTGGTTCATTACGTTGACCACAGTGACAACCACCACCGCATTCATCGGCGGCGTGAGTGTATCTGTAGCAAAAACGTAAGCGTACAGAATCCTCACCCCGTCAGCCAATGGACGGGGATTGTCTCCGTTCATCACCCAGTGAAAGGAGACACACCATGCCATCCTCAAGTAAAAAAGCGCTATTGATTATCGATATGCAACACGGTTTGTTTTTTGCGCCGCAGCAGCCATTTGCCGCAGAAACTTTGCTGAACAATATCAACACCTTGATTGCCCGTGCACGCGACGCAAAAGCTCCGATCTTTGCTGCTCGCCATACCGGGCCTGAGGGAACACCTCTTGCCGAGAGCAGTCCGCTCACGCAGCTTATTCCACAGTTGGCGATAGATGCCGAGTTGGATGGTGTGTTTGTGAAACGCTACCCCAACTGTTTCCGTGGCACGACGCTCCTGGCTTCGCTACAACTCGCCGGAATTGAAGAGTTGGTGATTTGTGGTATGAAAACAGAATATTGCGTGGATACGACTTGCCGGGCAGCGGCAGACTTAGGCTTTCGCGTGGTATTAATCAGCGATGCACATAGCACGACAGACAACGGGCAGATGAGTGCATCCCAGATCATTGCCCATCATAACCAAACGCTATCGGGTCCGTTTGCCCAACTGGCGGCTACGGCTGACGCGCTCATTTGAATGTTTGTGCGCGGTCAATATCGCGCCCTAACCTCAGTACCGCGCGCGCCCGCTGAATCCCGCACCCAGTAAAATACTTTGATAAACCTGTGTGCTGGATTCTCCCTCCTCATTCATCAAGCGCGAGAGAAAAAAGGGGTAAAGAAAAAGGGTGCAGGCATAAAATATCAGACTACATCAATTGTATGCCAAAGCGCTTTAGCAACGTTGCCCACAGGACAAAAATCACGATAGTTAACAGGCAACTCGCCACCAGCGTGGGCCAAAATCCCCAGCGCTGATAGAGAAATGGAAAGGCGACAAACATCGGCAGGGTTGGCACCACGTACCAGAAGGTATACCAGGCGTGGCTGGCGATCTTTGCCTGGCTCTGACCTTCCAGCTTCATCCAGATCAACACCAATATCGTCACTAATGGCAGCGCCGCAATCAACCCTCCGAGACGGTCACTGCGTTTCGCCACTTCAGAAATCAGCACCACCATGCCCGCCGTGATGGCGTATTTTACGATGAGCCACAGCATGGTTTGCTCCTACTTCAGATATGAACGTATAACGCTGACAATCTCTTCCAAATCCTGAGTGCGCTCCGCTTCGGTGGCAGATTCATTCATCAGGTGCTCTTTGATATGCCCCTCCAGCAGTTCTGCCATTAGACCATTAACTGCCCCGCGTACCGCTGCTACCTGCTGCAACACTTTTAGGCACTCCTCACCCGATTCCAATGCGGTCTCGAGCGAAGCTGCCTGCCCTTTAATACGACGTACGCGGGTTAACAGGCTTTTCTGATGCTTGAGTGTATGGCCCATTCTCGGCTCCTGTTGATCTTAATGTATACTGGGGTATAGTATATTTTCTTTGAATTTTTTGATTTTACGGCACTGCAATGCCGCTTTCAACTTATCACGACACGAGATGCACACCATGAATGATTTCGCTGCCCTGCTGAGCCAGGGCACGTCTAGCGCGTTGCTGTTTATCCCAAGCGCCATCTTGCTTGGGGCGTTGCACGGCCTGGAGCCGGGTCACTCTAAGACGATGATGGCGGCATTTATCGTCGCCATCCGTGGCAGTGTTCGCCAGGCGGTGATGCTGGGTCTGGCAGCCACTTTTTCCCACACTGCGGTGGTATGGCTGATTGCGATGGGCGGGATGTATATCAGTCGGCAGTTTACTGCCGAAGCTGCCGAACCCTGGCTGCAGCTGATTTCAGGCCTCATTATCATTGCAACAGCTGCCTGGATGTTCTGGCGTACCTGGTCTGAAGCACAAGCGTGGCATCAGCACCACGATCATGAACATACGCAGGATCATCATCATGAACATGGGAATCATCATGAGCACGGGCATCATCATGAACATGGGCATCATCATGAGCATCATCATGAACATGAGCATCATCATGAACATAAGCATCATCATGAACATGAGCATCATCATGAACATGAGCATCATTATGAGCATGGGCATCATCATGAGCATCGGCATCATCATGAGCATGAACATCATCATGGGCACGGGCATCATCATGAACACGGACATCATCATGAACACGGACATCATGGCGAATTGGCCAGGTTCGCGGAAGGTTCTCAGGAATATCAGGATGCTCACGAGCGCGCGCACGCGGAAGACATACGCCGACGCTTTGATGGCCGTGAAATCAGCAATCTGCAAATTCTTCTCTTCGGCCTGACGGGGGGATTAATTCCCTGCCCCGCAGCGATCACGGTCCTCCTTCTCTGCCTGCAGGTGAAGCAGTTTAGTCTTGGTGCGGCGCTGGTGGTCTGCTTCAGCATCGGCCTGGCGCTTACGCTGGTGACCATCGGCGTAGGTGCAGCGCTAAGTGTTCGGCATGTATCCCGTCGATGGAAAGGATTCGCCGATATTGCACGCCGCGCACCTTACTTCTCTAGTGCCCTGATTGCCATCGTGGGCGTCTATATGATGTTCCATGGCTACAGTGGCCTCACCCAATAAGGAATTATTTCCATGTCTGTAAAATCGCCTTGTACTGATGTCTGTATATTTGAGGGAAAAAATGGCTGGTGTCGTGCCTGCGGCCGTACGCGTAAAGAGGCACAGGAGTGGCGCAAAATGTCACCCTATCACCGCAAGGCGATTGAACGCGCATTGAAAGATCGCGTTGCGACGTTGCAAATAAAATAGTCAGGTGCTTCGTTCAATCATGCGCACCAGCTTATTCACTGCGGGAGTACGTTCACGTTTACGATATAAGAACCAAATGGATGAAGGAATAACGGCTCCGGGTATTTCGCGATAAGTGATGCCGGTTAATTTTAATTGAGTCACCAGAATAGCCGGTATTACCGCGACACCATTACCTAATGCGACATTGGCCAGCACTTCATTTAAACTGCCCGCCGACCAGCTACGACTCAGAATAAACCCACCACGCTGTGCAAAGGTCACGGTGCCAGACACTTGTTCGGGCAAAATAAAGGTTTCCCCTTTAAGTTGCGCAGGTTCGATGGGTTGTTCCTGCGCAACCAGCGGGTGGTTATCCGGCAGTGCCAATGCGAAGTGATCTTGCTCGACTTCAATGTATTCGACATCGGCAGGCAACGGCACAGGACCGCGCACAAAGGCAACATCAATAGTACGTTCACTGACCTGAGTGGCCAGTGTATCCATGACTGATTCACGTGCATTGATTGAGATATCAGGTGCGCTGGCGCTAAAGCTCGTCAATAACCGGGTTAAAATGCCTGATAATAGTGCGGATGCCACATAGCCCACGCGGATATAACCGCGTTCGCCGCGAGCGGCACTGCGTACTCGGGATTTGGCCTGCTCGGCATGTTGTAGAGTCTCGCGCGCCTCATGTTGGAAAATTTCTCCAATCTGCGTCAACTCGACTTTACGTTGAGTACGATAAAATAATGGCGCACCTAATTCTTCTTCCAATTGATTAATCTGCACCGACAGCGTCGGCGTGGATATATTAAGATTCTCAGCCGCCACGCCATAATGCAGCGTTTTTGCCAGTTCCAGAAAATAGCGTAGATGGCGTAACTCCACGTTTTACCTCCTACTTATCTTGTGTGATGAACATGTCGATCATTACCTGAAACGGAAACGCCAGCAATATAAATGTTGTTAGTTTTTGCCTAACAATAACTCCAGTACTGTTTATTGAATGACTTCCGTGATGGATTCAAGCTGTAAAGCATTCACTACCTTGCTCGCGGGAGAAAAGATGTCCACTGCTACCATCGCGCTCGACCATCGCCATCTGAATCGTGTTTTACTCGTCGCCTCAACCGGTTGCGCATTGACGGTAATCGACACCAATATCGTCGGCGTTATGTTGCCAACCATCGCTAAAGGTCTGCATGCTTCTTTTGCAGATATGGAATGGGTCATCGGCGCTTACGTGCTGAGCTTTTCCTCACTCCTTTTGCCGGCAGGGGCGCTGGCAGACAAATTTGGCCGACGCCGACTCTTTCTCGGCGGCATTTTACTCTTTGCACTGGCCTCACTCGCCTGTGGCATAGCGACCAGCGTTTTGGCACTCAATATTGCCCGTGCGGTTCAGGGTATTGGCTCCGCATTTCTGCTGGCGCCAGCACTGGCAATTATCGCGCACAGCTTTCGCGATAGTCAGGCACGTAACCGGGCATGGGCGATTTGGGGCGGTGTGATGGGATTGACCATGGTGCTGGCACCGTTAGCCGGCGGCATGATCAGTACGTTGCTTGGCTGGCGCTGGACATTTTTTGTCAATATTCCAATTTGTGCCCTGCTGATGCTGGCCGTCACCCGCCACATTGAGGAATCCAGGCATGAACACGCGGGCAAACTCGATTTACCTGGCATCGCGCTGTTTATCGCAGGCATGTTCTGTTTGACCAGGGCATTAATATTAGCGCCGCAACATGGCTGGTTGAGCCGTGAAGTTGTGGGCAGATTGTGTCTCGGCGCGTTGTGGTTTGGCCTATTTGTCCGTGTGGAAAGTGGCAAAAGCAGGCCGATGTTGAATCTGCAACTTTTCCGCTCGTTCCCCTTTATTGGCGCAGTATTAGCGATGTTTGCTTACGCTGCCACCGCGCAAGTTATGACCTCATTACTGCCGCTGTTATTGCAGAATGTTGAGGGAATGACGCCGTTAATGGCCGGAGCGGGTATGCTGCCTTTCGCTTTGGCAATGCTGCTGTTTCCTGTTGTGGCGCGCTGGCTCGGTAAACGCCTGCATGCCGCCCCTTTACTGGCTCTTGGCCTGGTCACCGTCTCCTTTGGCAACATGGTGATTGCGACTGCCGTGTACCACCACCATTTGCTGCTGACCCTGGCGGGTATGGCCCTACTCGGCAGTGGCGGTGGGCTGCTCAATGGCGAAACCCAAAAGGCGATTATGGCAACCGTACCGCCGCAGCAGGCAGGAATGGCATCGGGTATCAGCACAACAGCCCGTTTTTCCGGCATTTTGTTAGGATTTGCCACGCTGGGCGCGATTCTGGCGGCCAGCACACAGTGGCAATTACAATCAGCGATGCTACACGCGCAGTTGCCCCTTCAACCCGGTTTTAGCGCGCAGGTTATCGCCGGCGATTTCCGCCATGCACTGGCGATGTATGACGCCGTTCATCAGGTCTCTTTACAACCACTCATCATTACCAGCTACGCCGATGGATTTGCCAGCATGTTGTTGTGTGCTGCAGCATTTGCCCTGTTTTCCGCCATCGTTGTGCTCTATTCGGCGCGTCAGCCAACGGCGCTAGCCCAGCGCTAATTTTCACGCGTGGGATCGACTGTCGCACGCACAACCCGTCCTTGTTGAGGAGCAATAATGAAGAAGTTAATGACCCTACTCTGCTTAAGCAGCTTGCCACTGTTTGCCCATGCGGCGGCGTTTTCGCTTAGGTCAGCAGACTTCGCCGATAACGGCGTGATGAAGAAAGCATTGGGTGGCAATGATAAGAACAATCTCTCCTGCAGCGGCAAAAACCTGTCGCCCGCGCTTAGCTGGGCCAATCCGCCCGTGGGCACCCAGAGTTATGTGCTACTGCTGACCGATCCGGCTGGCGCCAAAGGCTTGGGGGTGACGCATATGCTGGCGTACAACATTGATGCTACGCGTAACAAATTCCAACAGGGTGAGTTAAGCAAAGGAGGAAATTTTAGCTATGGCACCAATACGCCCGGCACGCAAAACTATTATGGCCCTTGTCCACCCGCAGGCGCGGGCTATCACCACTACAATTTTGTGCTGGTGGCGACCGACCTTGCGAACGGCACTTTACCCGCAGGACTCAGTCACACTGAGTTAGTCGCAAAATTGAAAGGTCACGCGCTGGGTTCTGCTAGCCTGGTCGGGCGTTTAGAGAATTGATTGCAGCGGGTCGCCGGCCTGGCGACCCAATAAAATTAGTGTCGAATCGCACAACCACACTGCGACATTTCACCCGGGACATATTTTCCGTGATGGGAGTGACGCACCTGCAACTCACCTTGCTGCCAGGCGTTGCCTGTATCAGCACGGTTTTCCAGTAAACGATTCAGTGCTTCGTTGACCAGCAAGTCACGACGCTGTGCCCAACTGGTCGGATGCGAGGTTGAGGCGCGGGCTTCATCCACATCATCAAAACCTACGACTGCCACGTGTGCGCCCTGGCCAAAATCGCGCACTGCCTGCAATGCACCAAAGGCCAGCACATCGCTTTCGCAGAACAGTGCATTAATGCGCTCGGCTGCACGGGTTTTCTTCAGGTAGGCCATCATGGTCTGATAAGCCAGTTCTCGATCGTTAGCCCCGGCCACCAGCTGAATGTTCAGCGTTTTATGTTCTGCCTCAAGGCTGGACACCAGGCCTGCCATTTGACGCGCGGGATCGGCCTGCTGCTGACTGTGCATAAAGCAAAAGCGTTGATGTCCTTGAGACAGTAACAATAACCCCATCTCGGCACCCGCATCGAAACCATCGGCAATCACGACCTCAGCACCTGCTTCACGGCTCTGGCTTAAATTCACCGTCGCCACGTCAGGCAGTAGTTTTG
>NZ_DAMDQC010000137.1:0-11609 GCF_032082325.1 Pantoea sp. CTOTU50773
GACCAAAGTCGACCGTTACTCTTTCGTGATGCATCTGGTCTCTCGCGTGGTTGGCCCGCTGCGTGACGATCTTGATGTCCTGCACGCCTATCGCGCCTGCATGAACATGGGCACCTTGAGCGGCGCGCCAAAAGTGCGTGCCATGCAGTTGATTGCTGAGAAAGAAGGCACGCGTCGCGGCAGCTACGGCGGTGCGGTCGGCTATTTCACTGCACACGGCGATCTGGATACCTGCATCGTGATTCGTTCCGCTTGGGTGGAAGATGGTGTTGCAACCGTCCAAGCCGGTGCCGGTGTGGTACTGGATTCTCAGCCTCAGGCTGAAGCGGATGAAAGCCGCAATAAAGCGCGCGCGGTATTACGTGCCATCGCCACAGCCCATCATTGCAAGGAGATTTTCTGATGGCCGATATCCTGTTGCTCGATAACATCGACTCCTTTACCTATAACCTCGTTGATCAGCTGCGCACCTTTGGTCACAACGTGGTGATTTACCGCAATAACGTGCCGGCTGAAGTGCTGATTGAACGACTGCAGCAGATGGAAAATCCGGTGCTGATGCTGTCGCCAGGCCCCGGCGCGCCGAAAGATGCCGGCTGCATGCCTGCGTTACTGCAAGCACTGCGTGGTCGTCTGCCGATTATCGGCATCTGCCTCGGTCATCAGGCGATTGTTGAGGCTTATGGTGGTCATGTAGGCCAGGCCGGTGAGATTCTGCACGGCAAAGCCTCTTCGATTAATCACGACGGTGAAGCGATGTTTAGCGGCCTGAGCAATCCGCTGCCGGTGGCCCGTTATCACTCGCTGGTGGGCAGCAATACGCCTGCCGAATTGACCGTTAACGCCAGCTACAACGGCATGGTAATGGCCGTTCGCCATGATGCCGACCGTGTGTGTGGCTTCCAGTTCCACCCCGAATCCATTCTCACCACCCAGGGCGCACGTTTGTTAGAGCAAACGCTGGCCTGGGCGTTGGCGAAATAATAGGGAGATTATGATGCAAACTATTCTGGAAAAACTTTACCAGGCACAAACCCTGAGCCAGGCGGAAAGCCATCAGCTATTTAGCGCCATTATTAAAGGTCAGCTCGAGCCGACCCAACTAGCCGCTGCGCTGATTGCAATGAAAGTCCGTGGCGAGCGCCCGGAAGAGATCGCGGGTGCCGCTACGGCACTGCTGGAAGATGCGAAACCGTTCCCGCGTCCGGATTACACTTTCGCCGATATCGTTGGCACCGGCGGTGACGGCAGTAACAGCATTAACATCTCCACTGCCAGCGCCTTTGTCGCCGCAACCTGTGGGCTGAAAGTGGCCAAGCACGGCAATCGTAGCGTGTCGAGCAAATCCGGCTCGTCCGATCTGCTGGCGGCTTTTGGTATCGATCTGGATATGCCCGCTGAAAAAGCGCGTAAGGCACTGGACGATCTTAACGTCTGCTTCCTGTTCGCGCCGCAATATCACAGCGGATTCCGTCACGCGATGCCAGTGCGTCAACAGTTAAAAACCCGCACCTTGTTTAACGTGCTGGGCCCCTTGATCAACCCGGCGCGACCCCCACTGGCGGTTATCGGCGTGTACAGTCCGGAACTGGTGCTGCCGATTGCCCAAACCCTGAAGGTGCTTGGCTATCAGCGTGCGGCAGTGGTGCATGGCGGCGGGATGGATGAAGTGGCGTTGCACAGTGCGACTCAGGTCGCTGAGCTGCGTGACGGTGAAATCACCAGTTATCAGCTGACGCCTGAAGACTTCGGTTTTGGCTTCCATGATAAAGAAGCCCTGGCGGGCGGCACGCCGGAAGAAAACCGTGACATTCTGGCGCGTTTGCTCCAGGGTAAAGGCCAGCCAGCCCATGAGCAGGCCGTTGCGGTGAACGTCGCAATGTTGCTGAAAGTATTCGGAAATGAAGATTTGCGCGACAACGCTCAGCGCGCCATCACCGCAATTCGCAGTGGTCAGGCTTACGAGCGCGTTGTTGCTCTGGCAGCGAGAGGATGAGATGAGTATCAAGGGCACCGTTTTAGAGAAAATTGTTCAGGATAAAGCCGTCTGGGTTGAAGCACGCAAGGCACAGCAGCCGCTGGCGACCTTCCAGAACAGCTTGCAGCCTGCAGGACGCCACTTTTACGATGCGCTACGTGGCACGCGCACCGTGTTCATCCTGGAATGCAAAAAAGCCTCCCCGTCGAAGGGTTTGATTCGCGAAGATTTTGATCCTGCGACCATCGCCGGCGTTTATCGTCATCACGCCTCGGCCGTTTCCGTCTTAACTGACGAGAAGTATTTCCAGGGTGATTTTGAGTTTCTGCCGATCGTCAGTGCCGCGATTACTCAACCGGTGCTGTGCAAAGACTTCATTATCGATCCCTACCAAATCTACCTGGCGCGCCACTATCAGGCCGATGCCATCCTGCTGATGCTGTCGGTTCTGGATGATGAGCAATATCGTCAGCTCGCCGCCGTGGCGCATAGCCTGAAAATGGGCGTACTGACTGAAGTCAGTAATGAAGAAGAACTGGAGCGTGCGATTGCGCTGGAAGCTAAAGTGGTCGGTATCAATAACCGCGACTTGCGCGACCTATCGATTGATCTGAATCGCTCCCGTCAACTGGCACCACGTTTAAGCCACGGTGTGACGGTCATCAGCGAATCGGGCATCCATAACTATGCGCAGGTGCGTGAGCTGAGCCACTTCGCCAACGGCTTCCTGATTGGCTCCGCACTGATGGAAGAAGCCGATCTGAATGCTGGCGTGCGTCGCGTATTGCTCGGTGACAACAAAGTCTGCGGCCTGACCCGGCCTGACGATGCACGCATTGCGCACGAAGCGGGCGCGATTTATGGCGGTGTGATTTTCGCCGAAGGTTCACCGCGTGAAGTCAGTGAAGAACAAGCACAAAACGTCATAGCGGCTGCGCCACTTAAGTATGTCGGCGTATTCCGCAATAACTCTGTAAGTGACATTGTCACGCATGCCAGTTCACTCAAACTTTCCGCTGTGCAACTGCATGGTGATGAAGATCAGGCGTTCGTCGCAGAACTGCGCAGCGCCCTGCCAGAAGAGGTGAAAATTTGGAAGGCGCTGAGCATTAGCGGCAGCCTTCCAGCCCGCGATTGGCCGCATGTGGAGCGTTACGTGTTTGATAATGGCCAGGGCGGCAGCGGACAGCGATTCGACTGGTCACTGCTGCAGGGTGAAGATCTCAGCAACGTGCTGCTGGCCGGCGGATTAAGCGCCGACAACTGCGTGGAGGCTGCACAACTGGGCTGCGCCGGACTGGACTTTAACTCTGGCGTTGAATCCGCACCCGGCATCAAAGATGCCAGTAAAGTCGCGGCGGTATTCCGCACGCTGCGCGCCTATTAATTTCGCTCGCCCGCCGATGCGCGGGCCGCATAAGGAAGATGAGAGATGACGACGTTATTGAATCCCTACTTTGGCGAGTTTGGCGGTCAATATGTACCGCAGATTCTGATGCCCGCTCTGCGCCAGTTGGAAAGCGCCTTTGTCGAAGCGCAGCGCGATCCAGAATTTCAGGCTGAATTTACCGATCTGTTGAAAAACTATGCTGGCCGTCCCACCGCATTAACGCTTTGCAGCAATCTGACCAAAGGCACAAAAACCCGCCTGTATCTGAAGCGTGAAGATTTGCTGCACGGCGGTGCACATAAAACCAACCAGGTGTTGGGCCAGGCGCTGCTCGCCAAGCGCATGGGCAAAAATGAAATTATCGCTGAGACCGGAGCCGGGCAGCATGGCGTGGCTTCAGCGCTGGCGTGCGCGCTGCTGGGCATGAAGTGTCGCATTTATATGGGCGCAAAAGACGTCGAACGTCAGTCACCTAACGTGTTCCGTATGCGTTTGATGGGCGCGGAAGTGATTCCGGTGCACAGTGGTTCGGCCACGCTGAAAGATGCCTGTAACGAGGCGCTGCGTGACTGGTCTGGCAGCTACGAAACCGCGCACTATATGCTCGGTACGGCGGCGGGTCCGCATCCCTTCCCGACTATTGTGCGTGAGTTCCAGCGCATGATTGGCGAAGAAACCAAAGCGCAGATTCTGGAGCGTGAAGGTCGTCTGCCGGATGCAGTGCTGGCCTGTGTGGGTGGCGGTTCAAATGCCATCGGCATGTTCGCTGACTTTATTGATGACACCAGCGTCGGTCTGATCGGCGTTGAACCTGCGGGTCACGGCATCGAAACCGGGGAACACGGCGCGCCACTCAAGCACGGTCGCGTCGGTATCTACTTCGGCATGAAAGCGCCAATGATGCAGACTGAGGAAGGCCAGATCGAAGAATCCTATTCGATCTCAGCCGGCCTCGATTTCCCTTCTGTTGGCCCACAGCACGCCCATCTCAACAGCATTGGTCGCGCCGAGTATGTGTCGATTACCGATGATGAAGCGCTGTCAGCGTTCAAAGAGTTGTGTCGTGCAGAAGGCATTATTCCGGCTCTGGAATCCTCTCATGCTCTGGCGCACGCCTTGAAAATGATCCGCGAGAACCCAGAGAAAGAGCAGTTGCTGGTGGTTAACCTGTCCGGTCGCGGCGACAAAGACATCTTCACCGTTCACGATATTTTGAAAGCTAAGGGAGAGATCTGATGGAACGTTATAATCAGCTGTTTCAACGTCTGTCGGCGAAGAACGAAGGCGCATTTGTTCCTTTCGTCACCCTTGGCGACCCGACCCCTGAACTGTCACTGAAGATCATCGATACATTGGTAGCAGGCGGAGCCGATGCGTTAGAGCTGGGCATTCCGTTCTCCGATCCGCTGGCGGATGGCCCAACGATTCAGGGGGCAACCCTACGTGCCTTCGCGGCGGGTACCACTGTCGCGCAGTGTTTCGAGATCCTTGCCGCCGTGCGCCAGAAGTATCCTGAACTGCCGATGGGGCTGTTGATGTACGCTAATCTGGTGTTCAGCAAAGGTATCGACAACTTCTACGCACAATGTGAAGCCGTCGGCGTTGATTCCGTTCTGGTGGCGGATGTACCGGTTGTAGAGTCTGCACCGTTCCGTCAGGCTGCGATGCGACATAACGTTGCACCCAGCTTCATCTGCCCGCCGAATGCAGATGATAATTTGCTGCGGGAGATTGCCTCACACGGTCGCGGTTATACCTATCTGCTGTCGCGCGCGGGCGTGACGGGTGCAGAAAATCGGGCCAGCGAGCCGCTGAATCATTTGATTGAGAAGCTGAGCGAATATCATGCTGCACCACCGTTGCAGGGATTTGGTATCTCAGAAGCAAGCCAGGTGAGAGAAGCCATCGCGGCAGGCGCAGCGGGTGCAATTTCGGGATCAGCTATTGTGAAGATCATCGAACGTAACCAGAACGATCCCGACACGCTGTTAGCGGAACTGAAAGCGTTTGTCAGCGATCTGAAAGCTGGCACGCGCTAAATCTTAAGACCTTATTCGCAGTTGCGAATAAGGTCTTCTCCTGATTATTCCAGCCTGAACGTTTGCTCATCTCCCGAACCATCAGGATATCTCAGCTTCATCGTCAGCATGTCGCTTCTTATTTGCCACGTCAGCTTCTCGTCTTCTGCCCCCTCACGCCAACGTCCACTGCTATCTGGATTATCTGACATCAAGATAACGCTCTCGCCCTGGACCCGGCAGCGCACGGCCCAGCGTGATTGATCGGAGGGCCGGATATAGTGCACCCACGCCACGCCCTGCTCATCCACCTTATCCAGCTGCATAATTTTGAAGCTGCGACCAAAGCTCAGCGCGGTAGCCGCTTTGCACAGGGTCCCCAGGTGTGGATTGATCAACGGTTCTGCCTGCGCGCTGGGCACTGGCAAAATTTGTGAAGCAAATAGCTGGAGGTAGGACAGATAGCTAATCGTCGCTATCGCCAGAATGGCACGCTTTTTCATTATTGTTTTCCCTGCCTGATGCTTAAATTTGCACTTGTCGGCTTATCGTCTTGTTGTTTTATTATTCGTTTTGCCCTGCTTTTTTAGCTTACCGTTTGCCTTGCTGCCGTCATTGGATCAATAAGTGGTAAAAATCGCGTATTTCCATCTTTTTCACCCCAGGCGATTTGCCGATTTGCAAAGCGCATACCACAATTAATCTCACCGTCTCGTCGCGGTGAAACACCATCTAAGACAGGGAGATAACCAATGAATTTTTTCAAAGTCGTTGCAGGATTATTAATGGCTGCGGTCATGGCGATCACACTTAGCGCCTGTGCACCAACAGCAACAAAGGAAGGAACCGGGGGCTATATCGATGATACGGTGATCACCACCAAGGTTAAGGCACAGTTGTTGAATGACGACTCGCTGAAATCCACCGAAATCAACGTCGAAACCTTTAAAGGAAAAGTTCAGTTAAGCGGCTTTGTCAGCTCACCGCAGATGGCGAACCGTGCAGTGACGGTGACCCGCAGCGTGGCAGGGGTTAAATCTGTGGTTAACAATATGCAGATTAAGTAATAGCGTATCGATACTGCAGCGGGCGGCCTTTGGGTCGCCCGTTGTGTTTCAGCGGGTGCCTCAGAAACGGTAACCCACACCAAAGAAGAACACCCACGGATCGATGCGCGTGTTGATATTCTGTTGTTCACCGTTGGCTTTAAATTTCACTTCAGTATCGATGTCCATGTACCACAGCGATGCGTTCAGCATCCAGTCGCGGTTGATTTGATAATCCATCCCCACCTGACCCGCCACACCCCAGGAATCTTTGACGCTTAAATCACTTAAGCCCGCGTCCTGGCCGGTTTGATTAAATTTGGCATCGTAGAACGTGGTGTAGTTGATACCTACGCCAACATATGGGCGCACCGGGCTGCGGCTATCGAAGAAATAATACTGTGCCATCAGCGTCGGCGGCAGCTGGCGCACGGTAGCCAGATTTCCGGTGGCACCAAGACCAACCTTGTGACGGAACGGTGTCGCCGCCAGCAGCTCCACACCGATGTTGTCTGTCGCCATGTAGGTGAAGGTCAAGCCTAGTTGGGTGTCGTTACTCACGTTAAAGCCGCCCATACCCAGCACATTGTCAGAGCCTTCGGTTGGACGAACAGTCGCGCTACCGGCACGCATGAAAAAATCCCCCGCCTGATGAGCCAGTGCCAGTTGCGGGATAGCCAGAGCCATGAGCAATGCGCATTTTGCCAGTTTCATAATCACTCCTTTGCAGAAAAGTAAGGTCTTAATCGGGATCGCGGCACAAGATCTAACCCTTTTTCGGTAAAAGATCATCTGCATCAATTCAAATTAATCACTTAAAAAACAATGAATTGATTCAGATCAATTTTCGGCATTGCGCGCCTGAAAGAAAAAACGCTGAGGAGGTTTTGAGGGCAGATGAAGAGGCTTTGCTGCTTTTATGAACCGGGTACGAACTTTAATTCCCCATTCTTTACCAGAGATGACACAAAGTTATGGTCTTGCGGGTGCCCGCCAGCCCACAGAACATGTACAATCGCCGGGTTAATTAACCCGGTTCCATCAAGGAGAGTACATGTCTATCACGGCAAGCTCGTTATACCGTGACACAGGAAATTTTCTGCGTCATCAGCTGGTTACTATTGTGCTGATGGCGTTGTTGACGTCGTTCATTACGGTGATTGTCGGTCATGCATTAACCCCAGGCGAAGACCAGTTATCCCTGCTTAGCCAGGCTGACGACAGCGCGACATCACTGTTTGAATTGGTACAGAATATGTCACCGGATCAGCAGCGCATCCTGCTGCGCGCTTCCGCAGCCGGCACCTTTGCCGCGCTGATCGGCAACACGCTGCTGCTGGGCGGTATGCTGTGCCTGATCCCGCTGGTCTCCAATGGCCAACGCGTGAGTGCCCTGCGAGCAATCGGTGCCTCCGCGCCACTGCTGCCGAAACTGCTGCTGCAGACCTTCCTGATTACCTTGCTGGTGCAAATTGGCTTTATGGTATTGATGGTGCCTGGCGTGATTCTGGCGATTCTGCTGTCACTGGCACCGGTAATGCTGGTCAGCGAGAAAATGGGTGTGATTGGCGCGATGCGCGCCAGTATGAAACTGGCATGGAAGAACATGAAAGTCATCGCCCCTGCCATTGTGCTGTGGTTGCTGGCGAAGATTGTGCTGATGTTCCTCATCTCATCACTCACAGTGCTGCCGGTGAACATCGCGTCGGTGGTGATGAACGCGCTGGGTAATCTGGTCTCCGCGATTCTGATTATCTATTTGTACCGACTGTATATGCTGTTACGTTAACAGCGATGGCGCTCTGCGGAGCGCCTTTATTGAACGCTCCTGCCCTAACTGGAAACGCTATGAAGCAGTTACTCGATTTTCTTCCCCTGGTAGTTTTCTTCATCTTCTACAAGCTGTACGACATCTTTGTCGCTTCTGGTGCCCTGATTGTCTCCACGGGCCTGGCGTTGGTGGTCAGCTGGGTGCTGTATCGTAAACTGGAAAAGATGACCCTCTTCACCTTCGCACTGGTGACGGTATTCGGCACGTTGACGCTGGTGTTCCATAACGATGAGTTCATCAAATGGAAGGTCACCGTGATCTATTCCCTGTTCGCGTTGGCACTGCTCTACAGCCAGTTCTTTATGGAACAGCCGCTGATTCAACGCATGCTCGGCAAAGAGCTGCAGTTGCCCGGTGTTGTGTGGCGTCGATTGAATATTGCCTGGGCCATCTTCTTCTTCGTCTGCGGCCTGGTAAATATCTATGTTGCGTTTTGGTTATCACAAGAGTTTTGGGTTAACTTTAAAGTGTTTGGTCTGACCGGCCTGACCCTACTGTTTACTCTGTTTAGCGGCGTGTACATCTGGCGACAGATGCCGCAACAAGAACAAAAATAAGCTACTCCGCCCGACAATGTCGGGCTTCTCTTCACCTGCAGAAGAACTGAGCAATGGACGAAAAACATAAATTGCCGCAAGGCGAAATGGTCTCGCGCACCCTGGCGATGCCAGCGGATACCAATGCCAATGGTGATATTTTTGGCGGCTGGTTGATGTCACAGATGGATATGGGCGGCGCTATCATGGCCAAGGAGATCGCTGAAGGTCGTGTGGTCACCGTACGCGTTGATGGTATGTCGTTCCTGAAACCGGTAGCCGTGGGCGATGTCGTGAGCTGCTATGCGCGTTGCATACGTACCGGCAACAGTTCGATGACCATCAATGTAGAAGTGTGGATCAAGAAGGTTTCGTCTGAGCCAATCGGTCAAACGTATTGCGCCACTGAAGCGGTATTTGTTTACGTTGCCGTGGATAACAGCGGGAAATCCCGTCCGCTGCCACCTGGCAAAGCCAATCTTGCCGTTTAACAGCGATAAAAAAAGCGGTCAATGACCGCTTTTTCTTTGCCTTCAACCCAGGCTTACTCGATGTTAGCGCCGCCGTTGATGCGGAACACGATGTTCATGGTCAGTCCTTTTCCTGGACGACCCGGCTGATAACGCCACTTTTTCATCGCCTGCTTCACTTCACGCTCGAACATGTTGCGCGGTTCGGCTGACAGAACTTCCACATTATCGACACGACCGTCGCTATCCACATCAAACTGCACGCGTACACGGCCTTCCACGCGTAATGCAAACGCACGCGCCGGATAGGCAGGTTTGCTCACGTTCATCGCCTTAGGCCCGTCAGAGACGGTTTGCGTTGGCGCTGGGTTACTCTTCGGTGCCGTGGTCGGACGCGTCTGAGTGGTCGGGATATCCTGCTTGACCGGATTCTCCTGCGGCTTCACTTCCTTACGTGGCTTCGGCTCGACCTTTTTCTCTACCTTCGGCTTAGGTTTTGGCTTGGGCTTTGGTTCAGGTTTCGGAATCGGCACCGGCTCGACTTTAGGCGGCTCGGGTGCAACCTCCGGCTCAGGTTCGGGCTCTGGCGGCGGCGGCGTCACCACCGCGGGGGCCGGTTCTGGCTGCACTTCAGGTGCCACCATGGTCACGCTGATTGGCTGGGATGCTTTCGGAACCTCAATGGTCTGATGAAACGATGCATAGAGAATGCCCGCAATCAGCGAGCCGTGGAGTACCACGGACAAGATCATAGCTACGGGGGTACGTGTAGGAAGAGGCGTAGTCAACGTCGTCATATCAGTCATATTCATTGAGTGAAGCGCAGATTTTAAATGCAAATAGCAATCAGTTTCAATAAGCGATGTGTAAGCCACTCGCAGAAAGGCGTTTTTTAGCGGGGATTGCGCTATATGACGGTGGATTTATCTTTCATTTGCACTCTGATTAACGATCACTTAACGTGTCTCGCAATTTCGGCAAGTCTAACGGGAGTACCCCATCGTGCTTTACGTCATTTATGCGGAAGATACCGCAGATTCACTGGAAAAACGCAATTCCGTACGCCCTGCGCATCTCGCGCGCTTGCAGTTACTGCAGGATGAAGGTCGGCTGATCGCCGCTGGCCCAATGCCTGCTGTCGATAGCAACGATCCGGGTCCGGCAGGCTTTACCGGTTCAGTGATCATTGCCGAGTTTTCCTCGCTGGAAACCGCACAATCCTGGGCTAATGACGACCCGTACATTGCCGCTGGGGTGTATGAGAAAGTGGCGGTCAAACCGTTCAAGCGCGTATTTTAATCGATGTGGCAGTCTGTTTTACTGCTGGTAGCGGTGTTAACGCTGATTGGCAGAGCACTCTGGATTTGGCGTCAGCAAGGCTGGCGCCAGGCCCGGCAGCACATTGTGATGTTAGTCGTGCTGGCGGCCGCATTACAGATCGTCAATGTCTCTCTGGTGTTACGCGGCGCTTAACGGCCGCGTAAGCCATTTACATATTCTGCGTGATGAACAGGATAGATCGGCGATGCTGCTGCGCCACCTGATGACGAATGGCATGGATACGTTTATAGCGACGTGACTGCCCTTCCAGCCAACGTGCACGACGGCGGTGTACCTGACGTAACATTCTCCAGCGTGCCACTTCATTTCTGCTTCGTCTCATCACATCCTCATCAGACAGGCTAAACTCGCCAGGCATTATAAAGATCTGATTGAAAATGCCAAATCGAAAGCTTCATTGAACTGTCATTCACGATTAAAGGTTTCACTAGTGCTATTCAGCACGTAAACTTTCCTCATCAAAGCGCGAACAGGATGTCCACTTAATGACTACATTTTATACCCTAATCAGTTGGTTGCTGCTGTTCGGCTACTGGTTGCTGATTGCGGGTGTCACGCTGCGTATCCTGATGAAACGCCGCGCAGTCACGTCCGCCATGGCCTGGTTGCTGATCATCTATATTCTGCCGCTGGTGGGTATTATCGCGTATCTGTCGTTTGGTGAACTTCATCTGGGCAAACGCCGGGCTGAGCGCGCACGCACCATGTGGCCCTCCACCGCCAAGTGGCTTAACGACCTCAAACAGTGCCGCCATATCTTTGCCACCGAACACAGTGACGTGGCACGTTCATTATTTGAACTCTGTCACCATCGTCAGGGCATTGCGGGTGTCAAAGGTAATCAGCTACAGCTGCTCACTAACTCTGATGATGTGATGCACGCGTTGATTCGTGATATCCAACTGGCTCGGCACAACATCGAGATGGTGTTTTACATCTGGCATCCGGGCGGCCTGGCGGATGAGGTCGCGGAGTCACTAATGGCGGCTTCACGCCGGG